>NZ_JAWRWZ010000216.1:0-276 GCF_046535285.1 Chryseobacterium sp. SIMBA_028
TCCGCGAAGGTCCTCCTGGAACAGCCCGATCTCATCAAACAGGTCCATCGGGACTATTTCGACGCCGGTGCTTCCGTTGCGATTACAGCCAGTTACCAGGCCACGCCGCAGGGTTTTGCACGGCGCGGGCTCACCGAGGCAGAGGCCCTGGATTTGGTGGCGTTAAGTGTACGGCTGGCCGTTCAAGCACGGCAGGAGTACCTCGCCGTTCACCAAACCCGGCGTCGGTTGCTGGTGGCCGGTTCCGTAGGCCCCTATGGCGCCTATCTGGCCGAT
>NZ_JAWRWZ010000217.1:0-276 GCF_046535285.1 Chryseobacterium sp. SIMBA_028
GATCAGAATCGGAAGACCAATCAATGTAAAGGCCATGGAAGAGATGGAGAATATTGAAGAACTGGGAGAATTTCTGAAGCGTAAGGTTTACATGATGAAATCCTACTACGAAAAGAGAAAATCTCTTGCCCAGGCCATCAATCTCCAAAATCTATCGGTTAAATTTCCTTTGCTTAGAGAAGAAAATATTGTTCAGAATATCATCGATGAAACTCCGAAAGAAGATATTATCAATGATATCAGCAAGCTGAAAGGCACCGATAAAATGCTGTTCAG
>NZ_JAWRWZ010000218.1:0-276 GCF_046535285.1 Chryseobacterium sp. SIMBA_028
TGTTTCAGCTCTATCATAATGAGCTTTGTGAAAGGCGGATAGTGAAATTTCTGGCGTTCTGTGAGAAAATATTTATAGATTTTCGGAATATTATTCATTTTGATCAGCTGGAAAACAGAGTGATCGGGATTAAAAGTCTGGATCAGGATTTTCCCCTTTCCGGAAACTCGTCCTGCCCTGCCGGAAACCTGCGTAATCAGCTGATACGCCCTTTCTTCTGCCCTGAAATCCTGGACATATAATAAGGAGTCTGCTTTTGGAATGGCCACCAGCTCA
>NZ_JAWRWZ010000219.1:0-276 GCF_046535285.1 Chryseobacterium sp. SIMBA_028
AGATCTGCCTTCATAATAATTCACGTCCGGAAGTTTAGGGATCTGGCGGTCTAAATCCATTAGATAGATTTTCATTATTTGAATTAATACGTCGCGAAAAGAAATTGCATATTCAAATTTTTCAGTTTCTATATCTTTCCCGTTTCTTCTATGTGTGTTTTCTATCGGAAGCCGGAAATTAGAATGTATTTTAGGAACCAATTCGGAGAATAATTTTTCAGAAGATATAAGATATCCGGAATAGTCATACATATTCCTTTCTGTAATTTCGCCTTT
>NZ_JAWRWZ010000220.1:0-276 GCF_046535285.1 Chryseobacterium sp. SIMBA_028
CCTGGGAGCACCGGTAAAAATGGTATTGTTACCGAAAGAAGCGCACAGCTATCAGGCAAAAGAAAACATTTTTCACCTTTTATGGGAACAGGATCAGTTCCTGGAGAAATGTTTAAAGAAATAAAAATCATCCTTCCGTTCATTTTGGACGGGTTTTGCTTTGTCATTGCGATGAGCAAAGTGAAGAACCCATCTCTTTTTGTGAAATAGAATAGTTTAAAAGCATTAAAATTTAATAACTTGATTATGAGTATAATATATAGAATTAAGTTCTGG
>NZ_JAWRWZ010000221.1:0-276 GCF_046535285.1 Chryseobacterium sp. SIMBA_028
GCAATCCGCGCCTACAAACCCCGATGAGCGGCCACTGCAGCCTGCCGGGCCGGGCACATCCGCATTAATGGAAATCCTGTGAAGGCATCACAAAGCGTGATTATTGGCGACACCATTCGTGTCCGGGAATCCGGGTGGGAGCGGATCCTCGAGGTACGGAGGTTGATCGCCAAGCGTGTTGGAGCCGAGGCGGCATCGCACTGTTTCGCCGACCACACTCCCCCGCGCCCCGTTGCACCCAAGCTCGGGCTGCCCCAGCGGGACCGTGGTGCCGGG
>NZ_JAWRWZ010000222.1:0-276 GCF_046535285.1 Chryseobacterium sp. SIMBA_028
CTGTTAGATGATCCCAATGCCAATAATATCTCTGTTGAAGAAATGACGAAGCTTCTGCAGCCGAATATCGACAAAATGATCAAAGAACAGGATAACAGAGAAAAAGTGGCAGATTCCATTAAAACAGCAAAAGCAAGTGCTGCACCTGTGCAAAATGAAGAACTTCCTGCTAATTAATTTTCTTTTCAAACTGCAGGGTAGATTCCTCAGCGAATCTCCTTAATTTAAGCATTTCCTCTTTTCCTTTATGTTGCCCGAATCTTGCGGCGATATACG
>NZ_JAWRWZ010000223.1:0-276 GCF_046535285.1 Chryseobacterium sp. SIMBA_028
GTATAATTTATAAACTTCAACTTTATTATTATGTCTGAATATATAAAAATTACCTTTACTGTAAGCCGGGGTATTTTTTTCTAAGCTGATATTGCATACCGTTCTCTTGTGGGTAATAATATTATATGCTTCGATATTTTTTTTTGCATTTTCATCCACAAAATACATCAGGTTGCTGGCAAGATCAAGGGTAAATGCATAATACATTCTGGAAGGATTGTCGTCTTTGATAAACAATGGAATAGTGCTTATCTTTCCATTGCTATAAACATAAAT
>NZ_JAWRWZ010000224.1:0-276 GCF_046535285.1 Chryseobacterium sp. SIMBA_028
GCGCGAGCTGCTGAAATTAAAGAGGAAATGATCCGGTTGCGTAATGGTTCGCCTCGACACGACGCCAAGCGAACTGTTGAATCTGGATCGGTGAACGCAATACTGCCTGAGTTTCAGCTTTCCTCGATCAATGCCGCGAGTCTTCGAGCGGAGATAGCAGTTGTTGTACATTTATATCACGTTGATCTGGCAGGGGAGATCAACGAGTATCTTAACAACATCGTGGCGCCTGTTGACGTTTTCGTTTCAGTGACAAATGTCGGAGGATACTTAGAG
>NZ_JAWRWZ010000225.1:0-276 GCF_046535285.1 Chryseobacterium sp. SIMBA_028
TCAGATGGACAAGTTATAATTCAACAAAATGACGCACCTGCGCCCGCAGCCGTATCAAATAATCAGCAAAATAACGCAGCAAACAACCAAAACAATAAGATTCCTGCTGATGAAAAATACAATCGAGAAAGGAATGAACAACGCGTACAACACCAACGGGATTTAGAAGATAGAGAAATGACGCTGAAGGAGAAGAAACAGCAGCTTAATGAAGATTATCAACGGCATAAAATGAAATTGGAGGAAAAGGCTTCAGAAAAAAAATAACGTTCCTCC
>NZ_JAWRWZ010000226.1:0-276 GCF_046535285.1 Chryseobacterium sp. SIMBA_028
GGGTCTATATTTAAACAGAAATACTTTTTCTTGTTAGGCAAAATAAATGCTTTCAGCTCAAATAACGGCCACTGAGCAGGATCAATAATTTTAGAAATCATGTGATTCCGTACAGACAATATGCTCTCTTCTATTTGTTGCTCATTGGCTTCTGACAGGTCAACAGGTTCAACAGAATAAAAAACTTCGTCTTGAAGTATTCGTTGAGTCCCATTCTCAAAAATAATGGTCCTCAAAATAGAATGTCTGTCAATCAGCTTCTGCAAAGCTAGATTG
>NZ_JAWRWZ010000227.1:0-276 GCF_046535285.1 Chryseobacterium sp. SIMBA_028
CTATCAGGCAATCAGTTCCCCAGATCATTAATAATTATGCAGCCAATGTTGATTATATCCAGAAAACAGCCAAGGGAAATTCCTGGTTAATGGGAATCAGCTACAATCACACCAATACGGATAATGATGCTAAACAGGATATTTTTACGGATGGTAATTTTGTAAGTGATATCAACCAGACGAATCATTTTATTTACAAGGAAAATATTTTAGGCGCTTATATTACTTACGAAAGAAAGTTCAATGAAAAATTATCCGGTAAAATCGGAACCCGAT
>NZ_JAWRWZ010000228.1:0-276 GCF_046535285.1 Chryseobacterium sp. SIMBA_028
GAAGAGCGCTTCCTCGAAGGCGGCACGGTGCTGCTTTCGGTGATGGATGTTCTCAACCGTTTGCTGAATTCCCTCGATAACATCACCAAGGCACTCGACAACAATGAGTCGAGCAATGCCGATGCCGATTTGCGCGCGACCGTCGAGAGCCTGACGGCCCTGCCGGTGACCGAACAGGCCCGCCAGAACGCCCTGACGGTCCTCGCCCAGACCGGCAGCGATCTGCACAAGCACATTGCGGAAATGCAGGAGACCATGCGCTACCTGCGGACCTTT
>NZ_JAWRWZ010000229.1:0-276 GCF_046535285.1 Chryseobacterium sp. SIMBA_028
GTATTGTTGTAGACAGTTGCGGTGGCGGTGCCTCTTGTGCTTCCGTCCGGTTTGATAACGCCTACAGAATTGGGACCGAATGATGAAAATCCTGATGAATTTCCTGATGCATCTACAGAACCTATGCTGAATACTTTTGCATTATCTGCAGGGGTTAAAATATAATGCCATGGCTGAGCTCCTGAGTTTCCCGCGGCTATCAGAACAAAAATTCCTTTATTGGTAGCAATTTCTGCAGCCCTTGCAATGAAGGAAGTAGTTCCGTTCATATTGGCG
>NZ_JAWRWZ010000230.1:0-276 GCF_046535285.1 Chryseobacterium sp. SIMBA_028
GAATATGTCGACGATTCAATACTGCATTTTGATTTTATTTTTTTTGATCTTCCAGGTACCGCTAATACTAAGGGTGTTCTGACAACCTTAACAGCTATGGATTTTATTTTTGCACCAATAACGGCTGACCGTCTAGTGGTCGAAAGCACGCTAACTTTTGTAAAAGCATTTCTCCAGTTTCCTGAAATAACTAAAGAAAATAAAGAACAATCAATGTGGTTATTCTGGAACCAGGTCGATGGGAGGGAAAGAAGCACTCTTTATGATGCTTACCAG
>NZ_JAWRWZ010000231.1:0-276 GCF_046535285.1 Chryseobacterium sp. SIMBA_028
GGACTGACGAGTCTCCAGATCATGCGCCGCCACATCCTTTCGGGGGTGACCGGGCCGGCGCTGACGCAAATCAGTATCGTGGCCGCTGTGGCGTGCATCGCCGAAGCAGGCATCGGCTACCTCGGACTCGGCGTTCCGCCTCCGGCCCCGAGCTGGGGAAACCTAGTGACAGACGCCCAGAACGTGATGCCTATCAGTGCATGGATGCTCGTACCCACCGGTGGCATCATCGCCGTCGTCACTCTGAGCCTCACGCTTCTAGGAAACGGCATCCGT
>NZ_JAWRWZ010000232.1:0-276 GCF_046535285.1 Chryseobacterium sp. SIMBA_028
CTGTCATAAAAGTCGAAAACAACCTCAGCCAAAGGCATATTGAATGTTAATTCTACTCTATCTGCCGTTAAATAACTCTGGTTTACAATTTCCCCTCTTTTCTCGATACACAGCGTCATAACTGCACCTACGAAATCAGATTTAGTAATAATAGAAGCTTTTATATAAGGTTCTTCAACTCTATCTAAAAGATTGGGATCAATCATTTCAGATGGGTTATTGATCAAAATTGTAGTTTCAGGGTCTTTCTTTGAATATCCGTGATATGATACGTTG
>NZ_JAWRWZ010000233.1:0-276 GCF_046535285.1 Chryseobacterium sp. SIMBA_028
TGTGACGAGAGATCATGTGAACCGTGGATTCATTGGTAAATTTGAACATCTTCTCGATGACTATCTGCGTTCTGACAAGCCTAAAAACTTAGGTTTTCCAATGGTTAACTATTTTGCAGAGCAGCTTAATCTTTCAGCCAATTATTTCGGAGATTTAATAAAAAAAGAACTTGGGGTCTCAGCCCAGGAATTTATTCATAATAAACTGATAGAAGTCGCCAAAGAACAGATTTTTATTCCTGCAAAATCGATCAGTGAGATTTCTTATGATCTTGG
>NZ_JAWRWZ010000234.1:0-276 GCF_046535285.1 Chryseobacterium sp. SIMBA_028
GCGTCTTCAAGATGCAAGCTTGTGTATGAATGGCAGCTCACCCTGCGGCAGCGGTGTTCTCCCCGCAACCGGCGAGCGCGGAAAAGCGGTATGAGACCGCTGCTGCACTGATGGCAGCATCGGGGCCGTAAGCCGCCTATCCGGTTTCTGGCGCGACATCTGGAAAGCTGCCCCTTGTTTTCAAATGGCAAATGTAATCCGATCTAGGGCACTATCACTTCGAGTGCATCCCCATCTTTCCAATGCTAATAAAGGGTCTGGGTGTGAGGGGTGACT
>NZ_JAWRWZ010000235.1:0-276 GCF_046535285.1 Chryseobacterium sp. SIMBA_028
GTGGATGCTTGCAACCGTGGTGTTACCGATATCAGCATCTGGGTGGGCTGAGGTGAGTCAGGCGTGTTGCAATATTTGCAGGGCGAAATGCGCCGGCGGCCGCTTTTACAAATCGCTTGTGGCAGTCGATGAGGGCCCCGGAATGAATATGGGCGCTTGCTGCGCGGAGAAGCGTTTGGGCTGGATTGCGAAAGTGACCTAATCAACATCAGAGAGCCTGCTGGCCGGGGCGCCCATCAGGGAATGTCCCGATGCGGCGTGCGCAATTCTTGCGCG
>NZ_JAWRWZ010000236.1:0-276 GCF_046535285.1 Chryseobacterium sp. SIMBA_028
GCGGCGGCCGCGACGGCCGGAACGAAAAGCGACGCTGCCGCGACGATGGTCGCGCATACGACGCGGTGGGCTCGATGACATGGATGCTGGTTCATGATCGTTCGACCATCTCCGTAGTGGCCTGAATCCGCGCCGCCAAACGGGCGACGCCCCGACGATATTCCACGACGCATGAAGATTACCGATTCGACCGATCGGATAATATGAGACAAGTTCTAAATCGATATTGGGTTTCCGCCAAAATTGAAACCGACGCTCATTAACCGCCATGCGACG
>NZ_JAWRWZ010000237.1:0-275 GCF_046535285.1 Chryseobacterium sp. SIMBA_028
GTATTAAAATAGGGGCTGTTACGACTTAAAAATACATTTCAGAGAAAATATCTGAAAATTTTTCATGAAAAATCAGGAAGAAAAATATCCCTATTTTAACCCGGATAGTGCATAAACACAGAATAATTTTTAAAATTTAAACCTTACACCGTTATATGTAAGGTTTATTTGGTATTCATATGATCTCAATCATAAAAACATATTGATTTTCTGCATAATATAGATTATTCAAACACATATTATTAAAATTGTGAAAATAATTAAATTGTAATATG
>NZ_JAWRWZ010000238.1:0-275 GCF_046535285.1 Chryseobacterium sp. SIMBA_028
GGGAAGGAGCGGGAGCTTCCGTTTTCGGGAATCCGCGAACAGTCCCTCTGCTGCCAAGGCCTGCCGCAGGCGTTCGATCCGGGCAAGGAGGTCGCCGAGGCCGACGGGCCTGATGTCTTTGACGGACATGTTGAGGCGACCAGTCTTTACCCAGAAGTCCGCCTTCACCAGCGCGACCACCCGCGAACCCCGTTCCAGGGGCACCGGCTGGCGGTCCAGGACAGTGGACCAAACAGAAGCAGGCAAAGAGATTTCGGCGTCGACGTCGCGCAGCG
>NZ_JAWRWZ010000239.1:0-275 GCF_046535285.1 Chryseobacterium sp. SIMBA_028
TCATCCATAAATTAAACCCGGACCGTTTTTTTAAAATTAACCGGAAGTTCATCATCAATAAAAATGCGATTATTGAAATTATTAAGCATTCGAGCCAGAAAATAGAGGTGAAGCTTTCTCCGACCCCTGAAATTAATTCAGATGTATTCATCAGTAAAAGACAGGTCACGGAATTTTTAACTTGGCTGAAAAACTGATGGATAAGTTTTGTTAATTTGATTGTTAGTTGTAAACTCAGCAACTGATTTTACCGAACATTTTTTCCTTTTACAATC
>NZ_JAWRWZ010000240.1:0-275 GCF_046535285.1 Chryseobacterium sp. SIMBA_028
GTATGGTCATGACAAACTTTTATGCGCAAAATCAAGAATCCGAAATACAAAAGCTCACTTCTCGGTACTGTCAAATTAGTGATCCTAAGCTATCAGACGACGGAAAATGGTTGAGCTTTCGGAAATTTTATGATGAAAATGTGGATACTTTAATGGTCTTTAACAGCTTAATTCCAGAGCGTCCGGTAGGCATCAGAGTAAAAATTAACAATATTTTATTTCTTCCTAATGACTATTTGTTGTTAGGCGGAAATGAAAAAGCAGAATTATGGAAC
>NZ_JAWRWZ010000241.1:0-275 GCF_046535285.1 Chryseobacterium sp. SIMBA_028
TTAGGCCCAATGACTTTAAACTGATTCAGTTGCTTAATATCATTTTTGCCATCACAACATTCCTCATAGATATTTATTTCGTTTCCCAAAAAGACAAGTTGATTTTAGGACTGATCAAGCAAACAAAGATGCAGGATTCTACCATTGAAGATCTGCTGAAATACAATAATGATTTAATGATACAGCAAATTGTTATTAATAATCTAACGGAGGACAATATTTCAGAGATTGTAGGTCTTGCGGAAAGTAACTCCCCCATATTTCTTGAAAAATTT
>NZ_JAWRWZ010000242.1:0-275 GCF_046535285.1 Chryseobacterium sp. SIMBA_028
GGGGAAGTTCCAGCAAAGCCACAAGGGCTGCAGCCCCACCGCCCACCCCGTTGAACAAGGCGACGAGCTGCGGCATTTGGGTCATCTGAACCCGCCTGGCCACCGGGGCCGCAACACCGGCTCCCACGGCCATTGCGGCAATGATCCACGGGATGTTCTCAACCCTCGCTGAAACGAACACCGTCACCACGGCCAGGAACGCACCCAAGGCGCCGATGAGGTTGCCGCGACGGGCCGTTCGGGGCGAGTTCAGTCCCTTCAGGGCGACGATGAAG
>NZ_JAWRWZ010000243.1:0-275 GCF_046535285.1 Chryseobacterium sp. SIMBA_028
GTAGTTGAAGGCGTTGTATCCAGTGTTGGCGCTACCAATATCCAGATCGGAGGCCATCGTTTTGGTCAGGAAGGTTTCCGAAATAATGTGTTCCAGGTGGTGGATAACTTATACTACAACACAGACAAAATTAAATATACGTTTGGGGCAGACCTGATGTATACCAGATCAAAATCGATCTACGGAAGTGAAGTGAACGGAAGATTCCAGTTTCAGGGGATGACGAATTTTGCCAATCTTACCCCTTACCGTTTTTACAGAGAAGTACCTTTGAT
>NZ_JAWRWZ010000244.1:0-275 GCF_046535285.1 Chryseobacterium sp. SIMBA_028
CTGGCGGTGAAACTGACGATCCTGCGGCGTTTGGGATTTGAGTTGATGTCGTGGAACTGCCGGCTGAGCTTGACCACGGCATCGAGCGCAGAGCTGCCGGAGGTGGCGTAGAAGACCGAAGAGTACTCATGGGGAAGGGCGAACTCCAGCAAGCGGGTAGCAGCTTCGCGCGAGTAGGCACTGCCGCGGCGGAAGATCGGCAGGGTGGCCGCGTTGAGGTTCGCTTCGTTGATCGCTTCTGCTACCGCCACGTTGCCGTAGCCCAAGCTTGCATT
>NZ_JAWRWZ010000245.1:0-275 GCF_046535285.1 Chryseobacterium sp. SIMBA_028
GTATGCGGAAAACCAAAAAGGAAATTTAGGCTTATTATCTTTTAAATGGACCAGATGATCGGATACAGGTTTAAGTTTGAAAGGAGCAATTACCACGAATAAATGATTTATAGCTATCCACTCTTCACTATCTTTACTTTTAATTCCTTTCTTTTCATTGATCCTTTTTTCTTCAAAATCAATGAGTGCATTGACTTTTTGAAGATCAGTAATAGATTCTTGTTCTATTTTAAAATCTTCGATTTCAAAATGTTGGTTGCCGTCAATTTCAATAT
>NZ_JAWRWZ010000246.1:0-275 GCF_046535285.1 Chryseobacterium sp. SIMBA_028
GCTTCCAAGAGGTGGACGAGGTGGCGTTCGCGCTGCCCTTTAGCTTCGACCACGAAGACTACATACAAATACTTTCTGACATCGCCACCAAACTAGGACCAGCCCTCGGGTGGGCCCCCGGAGCAACCGCGCCGGCGCGAGCCAACGCGTAGCCCGGCCGAGGGGACCGACACATCAGCTGACTGTCTTGGAGGTTTCCTGATGGGGCGGCTCTGCTACGGCTCCACTAGCTGCCCAACTGGCCAGCAACCGCAATCGCTCAGCGCTGGGCGAGC
>NZ_JAWRWZ010000247.1:0-275 GCF_046535285.1 Chryseobacterium sp. SIMBA_028
ATCAAAAGATAATTTGAAGCATAATGAAAAGCCTGAAAATGTGGAATTATTTACCCAATATTTTAAAAATACCAAACTGGGTGAAGATGATAATTTAATCTGGTTAAAATTCAAATTTTCAGAAGCTATTGTTGGAGATATTTTAGAGAATGTCCACATTTCTCTGAACTGTATTCCGGCTGTTAGTATGAATAATTCCAGATCGTTTCACAGAGTGACAGGAAGGCTTAATATTATTCCGATCATTTCAGAAAACAGCTTTTTGGATCTGGATT
>NZ_JAWRWZ010000248.1:0-275 GCF_046535285.1 Chryseobacterium sp. SIMBA_028
TGATCTTTTCTGCAATTTTTTCAACTTTTTTACCAACACTCAGATGGTAGGAATCATTTACCTTGATCAATATATTTTTTGCGGTTTTTCTTATTGCCATGATTAGAAAAGTTTAGATTTTTCGGCACTGTTGAATTCTACAATTTTTCCACTCTGCATGGTCATATTTTCTTTTTCGCTGAACATTGATATTTCTCCTGCAATTTCATTAGAAGTTTCAGATTGTCTTCTGAATTCCTTTTCCACCATCTCGGTTCTTGTATCCGAAGATTCCT
>NZ_JAWRWZ010000249.1:0-275 GCF_046535285.1 Chryseobacterium sp. SIMBA_028
CGTTCACTTCCCGTCAAGGCAATTTGCAGCGCCAGGGAAAGCTGCGGCCGCCCATTGACTATGACGCGCGTGGAGCTACGATTGTGTCGCCGGTCATACCAATTCGACCAGCGATCATACCTATGCTGCATTTGGTCCACTACCACACGGCCTCGTGCCAGCGGCGGTTCTAGAAGATTGGACGAAGATGATTATCAGCAATGACGCTAAAATCCTGAGCCTCCGCCTGGGTCCCGGGGAAGACCTCCTTGCCGGGCTGGCGGGGGTCTTAGACG
>NZ_JAWRWZ010000250.1:0-275 GCF_046535285.1 Chryseobacterium sp. SIMBA_028
CTCGTGCATGATGGGGCGCTCGTAAGATTTAACGCGCGGACACTGTCATAAAACGTAGGCGCCGTCACGCACACGTCTTCGGCAGGCTGCGTTTTGCCGGTCTGCGGTCCCCCCGCTCCTTTTCAGCTCTTGCGGTCGGCGATGAAATGGGCGGTGGCGATCAGCGTGTCTGCCTTCTCGCCGTAAGGGGCCAGAAGCTCCACAGCGTCGTTTACGTGGCGACGGAGTTCAGCTTCGGCCCATTCGATACCGTTGAGGGCAACCAGTGTGCCCTT
>NZ_JAWRWZ010000054.1:0-505 GCF_046535285.1 Chryseobacterium sp. SIMBA_028
TGTTGGACCAGTCTCCCCAGTTGACCCGGTTGACCCGGTTGACCCCGTTTCTCCTGTCGATCCGGTTGGGCCTGTTACTCCAGTTGATCCGGTTACACCAGTCGGGCCGGTAACTCCTGTTATTCCGATTGGACCCGTTACACCAGTTGGACCCGTTACTCCGGTTAAACCGATTGTGCCTGTTACTCCCGTCGACCCGGTTACTCCAGTTGGACCCGTTACTCCAGTCGGGCCGGTTGCACCAGCTGAGCCAGTCGATCCTGTTACACCAGTTATGCCTGTTACTCCTGTTGCACCCGTTGGGCCTGTCGCTCCTGTTACCCCAGTTGTCCCCGTTACACCAGTTGCTCCTGTTATTCCAGTTGAACCAGTCACTCCCGATGAACCGGTTACTCCGGTTGCACCAGTTACCCCAGTCGCTCCTGTTACTCCCGTTGGACCGGTCGAGCCGGTTGGGCCGGTTGCTCCAGTTGAACCGGCCGCTCCGGTTGATCCTGTTACTCCC
>NZ_JAWRWZ010000251.1:0-275 GCF_046535285.1 Chryseobacterium sp. SIMBA_028
GAAATACTGTTAGTATTTTCAAACCTCAGACCGGCATTCAGTTGAAGCTTATCAAATTTCTGGCTGTAGGCAATATACCCGGCTATAATTTTTTCTTTATAAGAGAATTGATTGCTCCGCAAAGGATCAAAAGCAAATTGGTTATTAACCGATAAAGTGTCGTACCTGATATGATTTCCTGTTTCTGTGCTACTGAATTTAAATCCTGCTTCAAGCGTCGCATTTCCTATTTTTTGCGTGGCATCCGATTGGGCCGTATAAATATGTACCGTGTT
>NZ_JAWRWZ010000252.1:0-274 GCF_046535285.1 Chryseobacterium sp. SIMBA_028
ATCATCGTCATAATTGGCAACTTTAAACTTGACAGAATTATTTTTATGATCCTTATCAAAAAATCTATATTCCCAGAGTTTCTGGTGATCCTTATTGAAAAGACTTACCATGATATCTTTAGAACCGGATTTTTCATCTTTAAATTCTGAAATAATAGTCTGCCCGTTGTCTAGTTCTACAATTTCAGAATATAATTTGTATCCTTTTTCTTTTTTTAGGTCTTTATTGTCGTCTTTTATTTCTTTATTCGTTTTTGAAGATGAAATAAATGTC
>NZ_JAWRWZ010000253.1:0-274 GCF_046535285.1 Chryseobacterium sp. SIMBA_028
CTTTCCCGCTCCTCCGCAGGCCAGGTGTTGACGTGAGCCGGGTCCTCGCGGCGGCCTTCGCTTCGTTCGGTCAGCTGGCCGTCGTGGCTTTCGCCATCATAGCCACAGCCCCCCATGCGATGGCTGGCTTGATCATCCCGGAAAAATACCACGGATCCCTTGCCCTCCTGCCGTGGCTTGCTGCTGCGGGGCTCGGGTACGCAGTGCTCACCGTCCTGGCCACGCTCCTGTTGGCGTTGCGTGCCTATCGCCGGTGCCAGCTGGGCCTGGTCTG
>NZ_JAWRWZ010000007.1:0-289480 GCF_046535285.1 Chryseobacterium sp. SIMBA_028
TAAGGATGACGTTTTTAGGGAACGGATACTTTCTATAGGTTTTGGCCAAGGCCGAATTCGATGGGGATTTATTAAGACGGGCTAAAGCCCATCACTAGTGAATATAAGCAGGAAGGATATCTATTTTTGTGGATGCCCTCCTCCCTAGCCCTGATAGGAATGGAGGATATATCCAATATTATATAAGGAGGTCAATTATTGCCTATTTTTAATAGTAAATACAGTGTTCTTGGTTTGTGATTCAGGTTTTCAACTATAATAATAGATGTAATAGTCATAAAAAACAGGGAACATTTTTTTTGATTGCTTACATTTGTATCACATTCTTATTCTATAAGGAATGAAATGAGCTTATATATGATAGACAGAAGATATAAAGAAACGATTCATACAGATAACAATCAATACGAATATACTACAGTAACTCACGATGAAAATAAGGTAAGAATCTATACATTGAAAAATGGTCTAAAGGTTTTCCTTGCCCAAAATTTCGATGCCCCAAGAATACAAACCTTTATTCCGGTGAGAACGGGAAGTAATAATGATCCTGCAGATAATACCGGACTAGCTCATTATCTTGAACATATGATGTTCAAAGGCACCTCTAAATTAGGTACTCAAAACTGGGAGAAAGAGAAAGAACTTCTTGATCAGATCTCAACTCTATTTGAGGAACATAAAACTGAGCAAAATTCTGAAAAGAAAAAGGAAATCTATAAAAAGATTGATGAAGTCTCTCAAGAGGCCAGCCAATATGCAATTGCCAATGAGTATGACAAGGCTATTTCTTCACTTGGAGCGAGCGGAACTAATGCACATACCTGGTTTGATGAAACAGTTTATAAGAATAATATTCCTAATAATGAATTGGAAAAATGGCTCAAAGTAGAGAAAGACAGGTTTTCTGAAATTGTACTTCGTCTCTTCCATACTGAACTAGAATCTGTATATGAGGAGTTCAACAGAGCACAGGATAATGATACGAGACTTGTCAACTATGAACTGATGGCAGCTCTTTTCCCAACTCATCCTAATGGACAGCAAACTACACTGGGTAATCCGGAACATTTGAAAAACCCTTCCATGAAAGCTATCCATAAGTATTTTGATGAATACTATGTTCCTAATAATTATGCAATGGTCTTGGTTGGGGATCTTGATTTTGAGGAAACCATCCAATTAATTGATCAATCTTTTGGCACTCTTCCTTATAAAGAATTGCCGAAAAAAACACCAATTGTTGAAGAGCCAATTACCAAGATTGTGAAAAAAACTGTAAAAAGCCCTACTACTCCAAGGGTTCAATTGGCCTGGAGAACTGATAGCTATGGAACCAGAGAAGCCATGCTTGCAGATGTTCTTGCCAATATTTTGAGCAATAGAGGTGAAGCGGGACTATTGGATCTGCATATCAACCAGACTCAAAAAATGCTTTGGGCACAGGCTTTTTCTGTGGGATTAAAACAATATGGTTATTTTTCCATTGTTGCCGTTCCCAAGGAAACTCAAACTCTGGAAGAAGCTACTGAAATGGTTTTAGAAGAAATTGAGCTTGTAAAGAAAGGTAATTTCCCAGACTGGATGCTTCCCGCCATCATTAATGACTTTAAGCTTCAAAGAATGAAAGGCCTTGAAACATCGGAAGGTCTTGCCACTACTCTTTATGACACTTATATAAAAGGGAGAAGCTGGGAACAGGAACTGAATGAAATGGACGAGTATACTAGCTTTACAAAAGAAGATATTGTCAATTTTGCCAATACTTTTTTCAAGGAAAATTATATTGTTGTTAATAAGGAGAAAGGGGTTAATGAAAGATTAATCCGAGTTGAGAACCCGGGCATTACTCCTATTAAAATTAACCGCGATACGCAATCTGACTTTTTAAAGGAAATATTATCTGAGAAAACAGAAGATATACAACCTGAATTCATCAACTATCAAAAAGAGATCACCACTGATGAAATTAAGGGTAAGAAATTAAGCTTTGTAAAAAATAAATATAACGATCTTGCCCAGGTGCATTTTATTTTCCCTTTTGGAAGTGATAATGATAGAGAACTGGGAATTTCTACACAGTTATTGCAATATTTAGGAACCGATGATCTTTCTCCTGAGGATTTAAAAAAGGAGTTTTTCAAAATCGGAGTAAGCAATAATTTTAAAACAACCAGTAACCAGTTACTCATCTCTCTGAGTGGATTGGAAGAAAATATTGAAAAGGGAATTTCTCTTTTACAGAATTGGATGTATAATGTACAGCCTAGCCAGGAGATCTATCAACAATTTGTAGGAACTGTTCTGGAAAACCGTCAGGCCATGAAGAAAGATAAGAACCGTATTATGACAGCACTCATCAATTATACCAAATTGGGAAGTACTTCACGATTTACGGATATTATTTCCAAGGAAGAACTTGAAAGCAGCAAAGCTGAAATATTCACCGACCGAATGAAGCAGCTTTTCAAGTATCCTTACCAAGTTTTCTTTTATGGAAAGGACTTTGAAAGATTCAAAGGGTATATTGGTCAATATATTGAGACAGAAAGTCTTCAGATGCCGGACGCCAGACAATATCCGGAACCTGCTACGGGAGGTAACGTTTATTTTACAGACTATGACATGGTTCAGATGGAAATGAGTAAAATTGGAAAGGGAAATCTGGTTAACCCGTCTCATTTTGGAAAGATCAATGTATTCAATGAGTATTTTGGAAGAGGATTATCTTCAATTGTTTTCCAGGAAATCCGCGAAAGTAAGAGCCTTGCTTATTCTGCCTATGTCTCCTACTCTGCCAATGCTGAGCTAAAGCACCCTGATTACATTACAACTTATATAGGAACGCAGCCGGATAAGCTCATGATTGCTGTGGATACCATGAATGAACTGATGGATGAGCTTCCTGAAGTGCCCATTCAGTTTGAAAATGCAAAGAATGCAGCGCTGAAACAAATTGCATCAACCAGAGTTATCAGAAATAACATCTTCTTCAATACTTTAAATCTAAAGAAACTGGGTATTTATCATGATTTCAGAAAAGATATTTATGAAGAGATCCAAAGTCTGAAATTTGAAGATATCAAGCAGTTTTATGAAACAGAAATTAAGCCTGTGCATTTCAATACAGCCATTATTGGTAAAAAGGAAAACCTTAACATGGACGCTGTTGGAAAGATGGGAACATTTACTGAACTCAAGCTAGAAGATATTTTTGGACATTAGAAAACTACACTCAATAAAAACAAAAAGATCCCGGAATAACCCGGGATTTTTTATTGGTATTTAGCCAAAGAATTTTTCACAATCTCTTTGGCATTCTTTTCTACATTTTGATAGGAATAAGAATTAACCTATATATAAAATCTTTAATCTTTCTTTAAATTTTAAAACGCTCCAAAGTCCCAATAAACAAAAAACCTATTTAATTTTTGATTAAATAGGTTTTTTGTTTATTTGATCACTTTCATTTCATCAACTAGCCATTTTGAATCGGCAAATTTTTCAATGATGAAAAGGATATATTTTGTATCTACCATAATGTTTCTACTGAAACGAGGATCGTAGTTAATATCACTCATCGTTCCCTCCCACTGTCTGTCGAAGTTCAATCCTACCAGATTTCCATTGGCATCAAGGGCCGGACTTCCTGAGTTTCCTCCTGTAGTATGGTTTGTTGCGGTAAACCCAACAGGAACGTCACCTGTTTTATCTTTATAGATTCCGAAATCCTTTTTATTATAAAGTTCAATCAGTTTCTTAGGAACATCAAATTCATAATCTCCAGGAACATATTTTTCCATTACTCCAGCCAAGTGAGTCTGATAACCATAAGAAACAGCATCTCTTGGAGCAGATCCTTTTACTTTACCATACGTTACACGAAGAGTTGAGTTGGCATCCGGGAAGAATTTTCTGTCTTTATCAGTTTCCATCTGCTGAGCCATAAACTTCTTCTGCATGGCATCAATTTTTGCCTGAAGTGAAGAATACTGTGGATCAGCGGTCTTCATATACGTTTCTTTCATGGAAACATACAATTGATAAATAGGATCTTTCTTTAATGTTTTTATCAGTTTATCCTGATTAGAAAATGCCTTATCAATATCTGTAGTTAATGCCCCTCCATTTACAGCAATTCTTCCTGTGATGATAGAGTTTTTAGACATATCTTCCACTACAGGAATATTTGCATTTTCGTCCTTATATTTGTTGAAACCTGCCGGTAAAAACTGTGGTGCCGTTTTATTGGTGTATAAAGCCAATAATTTTGCAGTTACTCTTGCATCCAGTTCTGCGCTGTAGTCCTTATAGAAAGACGTTAGCTTTGTTTTTAACTTTGTAAGTTCTTTCTCATCCATTCTGCCCGCTTCTACAGAAGCTACAAAATCATAATAATCTCCGGCCAGCTTTAATGTTTCTGCATTTTTTACCACTTCTGTATAGTAAGCATTGTTTAATGCATAGGGAGCCTGATCATTGTAAAGTTTGTTCAATTGATCTAAAGTAGTCTTGATTTCAGGATTTTTAGAAACTAAAGAACCTTCATACATTACTTTTTTCTCAACAGCATTGGATTTCTTTAATCCTTCTACTTCACCGATCCATTTTTTCCAGTAATTGGCAACAGAGGCATACTTTGAAGCATACTTAATACGTGTTTCACTATCTACACGCATTTTTTCATCCAATGTCTTTAAAGCTACATCACGTACAGCAATTCTTGCAGGGTCAATATCTTTCATAATCTTCTCTACCGCTACTGCAGGAAGATATTCTGTAGTTTTCCCAGGGAAACCGAATACAAATGTAAAATCGTTTTCGTTTTTATCCTTTATAGAAACTGGTAAATAATGCTTTGGAACGTAAGGTACATTGTCTTTGGAATATTCTGCAGGCTTATTGTTTTTGTCTGCATAGATTCTGAACATTGAGAAATCTCCCGTATGTCTAGGCCAAACCCAGTTATCAGTATCACTTCCGAACTTCCCTATGCTTTGAGGCGGTGCCCCTACAAGACGGATGTCTTTATAGGTTTCTATGGTGTAAGCGTAGTACTTGTTTCCATAGTACATTGGCTTTACCATGATGGACTGATAAGATTCAATTTTCTGAGAGTTTTTATACACCTCAATATTGTTATTGATTCTTTTGGTAAGTTCAGGTTCTGTAAGGTTATCTGTTCCTTCCAATACCTGGTCTGTAGCTTCTTTTATATCTACAATAAAGTCTACTTTCACTCCCGGATTAGGAAGTTCACCATTGGTATTTTTAGCCCAGAATCCGTTTGAAAGAAGATCGTTCTGAACGGTAGAGTGTGCCTGAATCTGACCATAACCACAGTGGTGATTGGTCAACAACAATCCTTTAGGAGAAATAATTTCCGCGGTACATCCACCGTTAAACTGCACTACAGCATCCTTAATGCTTGGCTTCTGAGGATTGAAAATATCCTTAGCAGAGATTTTCATTCCCAGATCCTTCATTTCCTTTTCATTCAGTTCTGTAGGAATCCACATTCCTCCATATTGTTGTGCAAATGCCATTGCAGCCGGCAAAAGAAATACGGATAAAAGTATCTTTTTTGTCATAATCAAAATTTTGCCCGAATTTACGAAGAAAAATAAGAATAGTCCCCATAAAACGCCCGTAAAAGTTGGTCAAAGTATTTTGTATGATATAAAATAGGCAATCTATTAATGAATCTGGAAGTAAGAGATTAGAAGTTAGAAACTAAATCCAGTAGTTCTAAGGTAATAGTCAGCAACTATGTATTACAATACTAATGTTAAGCTTTAAACCTGATCTACAAGCTGCTGAACACCTATTTCCCATCTCAATTTAATCCATAATTAATGCACGATCTTCTCTTGTTTCCTTGGCTCAGTTTTTGTTTATTACTAGCCAGTTTATTATTAAAAGTATACTAAAATCAATTATTTATTATGATGAAAAACAAAATGTTTATTTTGGGAATTGGAGCAGCTTTGTTTCTTGCCTCTTGTTCTAAAAAGGAAACCGTTGAAACCTCAGGGACTTCTACAGACTCTGCAACAGCTGTTCAGCCAGTGGCTACAGACAGTATCACAAAGGCAACTCCAACAGCAGCCGGCGACACTTCTGAAAATTCTCTTGACTGGAATGGAACCTATGAAGCGGTAGTTCCTTGTGCAGACTGCCCGGGAATCAAGACTTCATTAACCTTGAATGATGATAAAACATTCAGCATTACTGAGGAATACCTTGAAAGAAATTCTAAGAACCAGGATAAAGGATCTTTCACATGGGATACTACGGGAAGTAGTATTACTTTAAAAGGAAAAACGGCAAACTATAAATATAAGGTGGGTGAAAATATGCTTATCCAACTGGATATGGACGGCAAGGAAATTGACGGTCCTAACAAAGATCTGTATGTATTCAAGAAAAAATAAAAATAAAGGCTTAGGCCTTTATTTTTTTGCTTTATATTAAAATTGATAAGCTATTATTTTAGGGTCTTCCATCAGGCATTTGATCACTTCTTCATGATAGCTATTTTTTCCGGTAAGTCTCCAGGTAACGGTTAAATTCCCTTGTGTATACTGTTGTTTTATCATCAAATATTTTAAATGATGATCTTTGAAAATAGTTTCACAATGTTTAAAACCTATTGAATCTGTTACTGCAATTTTATATTCCCTTATTTTATTATAGTTATCGATGAAGCTTTGAAGATAAGTTAATGCACTTAGAACAATCAATACCAAGGCTGTTCCTAAAAGTGAAAAATAGACATATCCTGAACCTACGGCCATTCCTATTGAAGCTGTTGCCCAAATGGTAGTTGCCGTAGTAATTCCTTCAATTTTATTTTCTCCTTTAAATATTACTCCAGCTCCCAAAAAGCCTATTCCTGTAATAATATTGGCTGCTAACCGATCCGGATTAGCCACTCCGATTTTTATGGAAAGTATCGTAAACAGGCAGGAACCAAAGCATACCAAAATGAAAGTACGAAGCCCCGCAGATTTGTTACGGTATTCCCGTTCAGCACCAATGAGTAATCCCAGAATTACAGAGATAAAAATTAGAAGCAGTTCATTTTTGACCGTATAATGGTCCTGAAGAAATTCCATTTTTAAATATTTTAACCTAAGAATAAAATTACAATAAAAAAATTGACGGAACTATTTTTGATTCTCTGACTTTATACTGTTATGAAAAAATTGATTTCAAGAAAAAACTTTTGTAATATTACATTTCAAATAAAAAAAGCAGGTATTGAACTTGCTTTTTTAACAACAAATAAAGAATTCAGAAATTAACAAAAATAAATTATGGACAAAGAAACTTCTCACTTCTGGCTGGGATATTTTAAAAATGAAGAGGACTTTTATGACTTTGTAGAAGAGGATGAAAATTATTACTTGGAAGAGGAAAATGATGATCAGTACGTTTCAAAATTTGCAAAATCCCAAGGGATCAAGTGGTTTGATGATGATTTTATAGAATATGGATTTGAAGATGAAAGATTAGGACTTTACGAAAAGTTTTCAGAATATTCTTATGCAGATCAATGGCTTCCAATCCTTGAGGAAAAACTTAATAAAATGGGATTAGATACCCCTGTAAATACGATCGTTTTTGCCAGTAGATTTGTTATTCCTAATCCTGTTTCTGTAGACGGGGAAGAAAACAAATTGTATTATGTAGGTGAAATTGAATTTGATGTTTAATTATCTATACTTAGAGAAATATAAATTTAAATACCTGGCTGTAATTTTTTGTTTTACAGCCTTGTTTTTTTGTTAAACAATCTGGTCAAGCTGGTTCTCCATAAAGACATTCATAATCTTTTAAAAAGATCATTTCAACAAAATTCATGAATATATATTCTTCCTTACAAATTGGAGATTATCATACTAATCATTGTGAAGATCATCTCCTAATCAAAAAAATAAATTCCAACAAATTAGTATGTGCAGTTATGGATGGCTGTTCTACTGCTATGGACAGCCATTTCGCGTCTACCTTAGTTGCAAAATTTCTGCGTAAGATTATTACTGAAATTGGCTATAAAGAATTATATGAAACTAATAATCCTATTAACTTAGATGAACAACTTAAAGAAATTCTAAGGAGTTTATTCCGTGAAATAACCTTTCTAAAAAATCACTTGATGTTAGATGAAAAAGAGCTATTAACAACTCTTATCATTTTACTTTATGATGTTCCAGAAAATAAGGGTATTATTCTATCCGTTGGTGATGGAGTTGTTTGTATCAATGGGATCATAACTGAGTTTGACAGAGATAACAAACCAGATTATTTAGCTTATCATCTTAATGAAAACTTTGATAATTGGTATGAATCTCAAAATCAAAAAATATTTTTTGATGACATGAATGATATTTCTATTGCTACTGATGGAATTCTTACCTTTTCAAAAATTAAAAAGGTAGATTCTGAAGACAATATAAACTCCATTGAATATCTGATGATGGATCAAACAGGTAGTAATACTGATGAAATGCTTAACCAAAAAATTAAAAAACTGGAACATCAATATGGTCTAAAACCAACGGACGACTTATCTATTATAAGATTGATAAAAGATAGATTTTCTAATTAAAAAAAGACTATTTGTTTATCATTTCTCTTTATACTATTTTCAAAATATGGATTTCCGTAAAGAAGAAATGAAAATACCTAATAGATTTGAAAAATATAATAAAATCATGAAACGTATTTTAAATCTAGTCTTTTTTCTAACAATTTGTTTTTCTATCTTATCATGTTCCACAAATTACTATACTGTTTTATTATCTGAAGATGCTACCGTCTATAGTTCTGCAGATTCTACCAATATTGTAACCATTATTCCCAAAAATACACAAGTTTTTTTATCATCTAAACCTAATAAAGGAAATTACAAAAAAATAAAATGGAATAATTACTCAGGATGGGCACATAATCCGGTTTATACTTCTTACAACAATTATATACCAGTAAAGACACCTTCCAGAACATCAACATATAATTACAGTTCGGAAAATACAAGATCATCAGGAGGTAGTGTAAGTGTAAAAGGATACTATAGAAAAAATGGAACTTATGTTAAGCCACATACTCGAAGTTCTCCGTCAAGAAGAAGATAAATATAAAAAACAAAAAACGTTTGCTTATGAGCAAACGTTTTTATTTTTTCATTCAAAGATAAATTTGAAAGTATATTTTTCATTAATGAGCTTCCAGCCAGTTATCTCCTACTCCAATCTCCACCAATAATGGAACCTGTGTTTTTAAGGCATTTTCCATTTCAGTTTTAATTAATTTTGAAGCAGCTTCAATCTCATCAATCGGGGATTCAAATATCAATTCGTCATGTACCTGAAGCAGCATTTTGGTTTTTAATTGCTGTTCCTCCAGTTCTCTATCGATTTTAATCATTGCCAGTTTTACAACATCTGCAGCACTTCCCTGAACAGGAGCATTGACTGCGTTTCTTTCTGCATGACCCCTTACAACGAAATTATTGGAATTAATATCTTTTAAATGACGTTTTCTTCCTAAAATTGTTTCAACATATCCTTGCTGACGGGCTTTATTTACCTGTTCTGCCATGTATTCTTTCAGTTTCGGATAGGTTTCAAAATAGGCTTCAATCATCTGCTTAGCCTCAGTACGTGACAATCCTGTTTGTTCTGCCAATGCAAAAGCACCCTGACCATAAATAATACCGAAATTTACTGTTTTAGCCTGGCTTCTCTGGGTTTTAGAAACTTCTTCCAAAGGAATTTTGAATAGTTTCGCAGCTGTTGAAGCGTGAATATCTTCACCATCCTGGAAAGCTTTGATCATATTATCTTCTCCTGAAATTTCAGCGATAAGACGAAGTTCAATCTGTGAGTAATCGGCAGAAATAATCTTCTTTCCTTCTCCTGAAACGAAGGCTCCACGAATCTGCTGACCTCTCAGTGTTCTGATCGGAATATTCTGCAGGTTAGGATTCACACTTGCTAAACGGCCTGTAGCCGCCGTAGTCTGTGAGAAGTTAGTGTGTACCCTGTTATCATGTTTGTCTATCTGTGATGGTAAAGCATCTACATAGGTAGATTTTAGCTTCTGGTAAGTTCTGTATTCAAGAATATGCTTGATAATCTCATGTTTTGAAGCTAATTTTTGAAGAACATCTTCTGAGGTAGCATATTGTCCTGTCTTGGTTTTCTTTGCCTTTGGATCAAGCTGCATTTTTTCAAACAGAATTTCACCCAATTGTTTTGGTGAATTCATGTTGAATTCTTCTTCTGAAAGTTCAAAAATCGTAGTTTCTAATTGTTTCAGGTCATTTTCCAGGTCTATACTTTCCTGAGCCAGCCATTTTTCATCCAGAGAAATTCCTGTCAGTTCCATTTTTGCCAATACTTCCATCAAAGGCATTTCTATGTTGTAGAAAAGCTCTTCCAGGTTTTCTTTTTTCAATTGTGGAGCAAATAACTCGTACAACTGGAATGTTACGTCTGCATCTTCTGCAGCATAATCTGTCTGCGTTCTCAGATCTGCATCTCTAAAGGTTCCTTGCTTTTTACCTTTCTTTCCGATAATGGTTTCAATGGAAACGGGTTTATAGTTCAGGTATACTTCTGAAAGGTAGTCCATACCGTGTCTTCCGTCCGGATTCAACAGATAATGGGCAATCATGGTATCGAACATGGCACCCTTCACGGTGATGTCGTACTGCTTTAATATTTTATAATCGAATTTTAAGTTGTGGGCAATTTTCAGTAGGTCTTCTTTTTCAAAAAACGATCTGAAAATTTCCAAGGTCTTCAAAACTTCATCTCTGTCTTCAGATAATGGAATATAATAGGCCAGTCCTTTTTTGTAGGAAAAGCTCATTCCTACCAGTTCTGCTTCCAGCTCGTTTAATGAAGTGGTTTCTGTATCAAAACAAACAGATTTTTGCTTCAACAGGTTTTCTACCAGCTTTTTCTGAGCCTTTGGATTATCTATGAACTGATAAAGGTGATCATTGTGCTCAATAGAAGTTTTTGTAGTGGTAGCCTGATCCAGCTCTTCAAAGTTGGCAAAAAGATCAAGTTGCATTGCCTGTCCTTTTACTTCAGCGCTTGTTGGGGTCTGCTTTACTTCTACTTCACTTTCTATCACCGTTTCTACAGGTGCAGAAGCAAAAGCTCTGTAAAGATTTTCATACAGTCTTCTGAATTCAATTTCTTCAAAGACTTCCTTTACTTTTTCAAAATCCGGAGTTTCAAGGTCATATTGTTCCTGATGAAACTCTACAGGAGCATCACAGATAATGGTGGCTAGCTTTTTGGACAAAATTCCACGTTCCGCAGAAGCTTCTACTTTTTCTTTAAGCTTCCCTTTCAGCGTATCGGTATTTGCAAGCAGATTTTCAATGCTTCCGAATTCTTTCAGGAACTTCATGGCAGTCTTTTCTCCTACACCCTCCAATCCAGGGATATTATCTACTGCATCACCCATCATGGCTAAATAATCTATGACCTGTTTAGGGTCTTCAATTTCATATTTTGCCTTGACTTCTTCTACGCCAAGAATTTCAATATCTCCACCTTTTAAACCAGGTTTATAAATCTTGATTTTATCTGTTACCAGCTGTGCAAAGTCTTTATCCGGAGTTACCATAAAAGTGGTATATCCTTCTTTTTCAGCTTTGCAGGCAATGGTACCTATCACGTCATCTGCTTCATATCCTTCTACGCCCAGAATAGGAATATGCATTCCTTCCAGAATCCTGTGAATGTATGGGACAGCAATTTTAATGGCTTCAGGAGTTTCGCTTCTATTGGCTTTGTAATCTGCAAAATCATCGGTTCTTACGCTTGCTCTTCCTACATCAAAAACTACGGCTAAGTGGCTTGGTTTTTCTCTTCTGATCAATTCGATCAATGAATTGGTAAAACCAAAAATTGCGGAAGTATCCAGCCCTTTACTGGTTAACCTCGGATTCCTGATCAATGCGTAATATCCTCTGAAAATCATCGCATAGGCATCGATGAGAAACAGCCTTTTATCTTGTGTTGCGTCCATATTATCTATAATGAACAAATATAAGAAAATAGGAGTATAATTTGCTATTTGTAGGGAGCGTTTCGAGTAGGGAAATTTTGAAATGCTGGATATAAAGCTGCCTTATTGGGATTAAATGTTTTAGCTCTATCTTCTAACAATAAACTAGCAGTCGTGATTTTCATAGTTCAGTTTTTCCATTCTGTCCTGATAGCTTTCTATTTCTTTTTTACTTATGGTTACTTTTTTCAATTCTACAGGAATCTGTTTTTTGCCATCCGGACTTATCCATGTTCCATTCATCATATCACCCTCTTTTTTTACAATCATCAGTCCTGTAAAACCCTCTTCTACCATTGCGAACTGTTGCTTCACTCCTTCTGTAACGCTAAGTTGTAACCAATTGCTTACTTTATCATACCGATACATTGCATCGTAGTAAGGGTCTCCGCCACAACCATTTTCTATAGCATGTATAAATAATGTTATTGACATTTTTCCGTTAATTGTTCCTTTATACAAGGTAGGATTGCTTTGTGCATTTAGGGAGATGGAGAATATTGTTATTGTTAGAATAAACAGAATTTTTTTGAGCATTTTTTAGTTTTTAGTGTTTAATGTATTTTACTGCAAAAATAAGACAGTATACCCAATGAGTATACTGCCTTGATTTGTTTTTTTAAGTGTTACCGGATTATTTACCAGATGATGGCCAAAGTCCAGCGTACTGAGAAGTACCGTAATCAATTGTTTCAGCGCTGATTACGAAGCTGATCAACATACTATTGCTGTCAACTGCATCGAAATCTACTTCGTGCTGAATTACGTATCCATTTTCCCAGTTCAAAGTGATTAATGTTCCTTCTTCGTGAGATTTGTTGAAAGTAATTTCTCCTTTTGTAGGCTTATATTTTCCGTTTAGTAAGCTTTCAAGGATGTCAGATTTTTCAGTAGCTTCTACTGTAACCTTAATTAATGCGTTAGAAGGATCTGATGCTACACGTCCTGATACGTCTGTAGATCTAGAAACGCTGTAGTTCATTTTTAATAATTTTTGTCCTTCTCCTCCGTTGAATTTTAAAATTCCTCTTGAATTTCTTTCTGCCATGATTGTAAATTTTAGTCGTTAATAATATTTGTTATTCAATAATTGTAGAACAAAGATAAAGCCGTTGCAAATGAAAAAAAAGCTTTTGGGAGGAAATCTGAAAATTTGTAGTAGTTCTACGATTTCGTGTCGTAATTCTACGACAATAGACTTAAACACGTGTATAATTCCTTATTAATAAATACTTTAATCATAATTAAAAATCAGCAATAAAACATCAACTATAACACCAATAAGAGATATATTATACTTCAAAATTCTTTTTACAGCAATTTTAGACCCCTAAACTTTTAGACTATCGGATCTTGGAAATTGATATAGTTAAGGTATGATAAACTGTTCTTTTACCCCTGATATTTTAAAGAAAATAAATTACGGATTTTGTATGGTAATGTAACTAAGCATTCAATGCATTAACGGTTATGCTATTTGTAACGTCGTTTGCAAAATCTTCTGCTCCAACTCTTATCGCTCTTTCGGCAAAGAAACTACTGATAAATGGTGCTATTAAAGTAATTATCCCACCAGAAACTTTTCCTGAAGTTTCAATATTCGATCTTACATTGGCTTTAATGGAAGCTTTTCCATTTTCATTATGAATATTGGCTGTATTTCCAACATTTTTTTTATTTACCATTCCTCGCAAATTATTGCTCTTATTGGTTATCATCTCTTTCAATGCAGCGCCAAACTCACCATTCTTCATTCTCGTTATCATTTCTTTAAGCTGGGGATTATTTTTAAGTGAATAAGAGCCTTGCCTTTCTGCTTCAGCTACTGCGGCATCGAACTTTGCAATATCACTTTTAGTAGCTTTATTTTGGTTCATTCTGGTTCTGATATTAGGAATGTCTTTAGCATCCATGGCAACAGAATATGGATCCCAGCTATCCGTAGGCTGTAGCAGACTTGTGGTATCTTCTCCCGCCCCTTTTACATTTTCATAGCTATTGTCACCCATTGCAGCATTAGTAGCTGTAGCTGTGTATGATGCGAAACGGTTTATAGCAAAATATCCAACCGGCAAGAATGCCCCAAAAATGGCAGTTTGCTTCAATACAAATAAGGTTCTTGCTCCTCCTAAAAAGCCCCCTATGGGTAATGTAGTTCCCATACTATATCCAAATAGCACCCCCGCAATAAATCCTGAACCGATATTCACGGCCATTTCTATTCTGTTATTATTAGCAATATTTGCCGCTGCATTCATTGCTGAAGTACGACTGATAAAAGGAAGTAAAATTCCTCCCTCTTTGCATGCCAACATTGAATTTTTTGTCAATGCCAAGTACATATCTTTATTCCCAACTTGAGCACTATCGAAACGTACTGTAGTATGGTGCTTTTTCCACTGACTTTCCTGAAAACCAATCATCTCACTGCATGTAGGCGTCTGCATCATTTGCCAAATTCCATATCCAATGGCTGCAATGGCGAGCGCTCCTCCAACAATCCAGCCGGCAACAGGAACTGTTGCTGCTCCTCCTGCCAACAAAAGCATTCCCACTACAACTCCACCTCCAAAGGCTGCAGTTCCGGCACCGGAGCTCCAACCGCTTTTACAGGTAAAATCATCAGATAACTTTTTATCTATTTTCACAAGAAAAACTCGATTTTGACTTCCTAGTTGTACAGACCTCATCTGTCTGTCATCACTCAATTTAAATTGCTTATAATTTGAGCTTAGTTGATTGGTACAAACTGCAAATACGTTTTCAGGTAAATAAACTGCCATTATTTAAAAAATTACTTATGATCAATATAGTATAGAAATCCTGTCATTAAAAGTATCATTACTAATACCGAAGTTCCTAAAATAAATAAGGTTACCTGCCAAGGCTTCATTTTATTTATTATGGAATACTTTATTTTCTCTCCTTTTGCAACATATACTCCAAAGTTGGGAATAATATTAGGTGTTGCTGCATTTTTCAATATTTTCTTATTGAAGTTTGTATCTATGTAAGGTTTTATATATTCAACAAATGCATCAAGCTGATCTATATCTTCTTGTGTAGAAAAAGGGGCTAAGCCGGTATCCCCGACCCTTACTTTTATTACATCATTTTTCGTCTTGATGGTTAAATATCTTAAACCGACATTTCCCATATTCTTTATCATCAGAATATCAGAAAATTTCACATGAAAATTTTCTTTTCTAAACACCAGGTTAAGATCATCTCCTTGTATTTTTATGATCCATTCCTTATCTTTTATAAGATTTGATAATTGTTTTAAAATAATCATGCTTACTCCCAAAGCAAGGCCAGCACCCATAAGGAGCGGCATTAAAAAAGGAATTTTTGGGAAAAGAATATGACTCCCGTACAGAATTCCCAGCATAATAATAAGAGAAGGAAAAATTAATATTAAAGCCAGTCTAAACTCTGTTTTCGCATCAAGTCCCTGGAACCTAAATTCTTTATTATTCATATTTATGGAGTGAAATTTTCTAACTTCTTTAACGTAAATATACATTCATTTTCAATATTATCAGAAATTTCTTCTTTTAAAACTACCCTAGCATTCTTGATGATTTTAGTTTCCATATCCATTTCTAATGTTGAGCGAAAAATAATTTTATAGGCTGTAAAATCATATTTTACAACTGCTCTATGAAGTTCGTTATATCTTTCTTTAATTTCTTGGAGGAGTTGCTCAGACATTTCACATTCTGCGACTTTTCTGATGGATACCATTCCGTTTTTTTCTTCTACTGTATCGTATCTCAAACGCAATGGGATAACCAGCGGAGGAACAATAGTAGATACAAAATCAAAATTTACAGTTTCCCAGTTATTGTCTTTAAACAAATATTGATCAAAACAACAGAAGTAAAAAAAGTTTCTCCAATACTCTTCTTCATTTTCATTGGATAATGAGAATTGGTCATCCCCCATTTTCAACAATTCGGATACAGAACTTGGATTCATCTCTCCAATTTTCTTTATAAATGGCATGTTATAAAAATCTTTTTGTTTAAAGTCCTGCCAATTATTGTGAAGCTCTTTTCTATTCAATATTTCTTTCAATTTGCCCGATGTATTATCAAGGCTAAAAAAAACATGATTTTTAATTTTATCTGTTGCTTCAATAAAGTCAAAAGTTTCTTCAAGAAATTTAGGAGATATATCTTTATTATAGTCTTCTAATTTTACAAAGCCTGTTTCAATAGAAAGATTATGCTTAAGAAGATACTGAAATCTTTGTTCTACATAATGTACCAGATTATCATTAAATTTAGAAGTGTTGATCTGCTCACATCTATATCTTGCCTGCTGGGTAAATTCTAGCTCTCCGTTTCTGGCTTTTTGTATTTTTTTTTGTTTTATTGCATTTTTTTCTATCAGGAGATATTCAAGATGTGGTGGAAAATGTTCTTTTAAAATAATTTCTGTTATACCACAGTTTTGATTGTGAAATGTCTGCAATTCTTTCGCATCCAATTCATATTTTTCTGCTATGGATTGTAGAGTATCTCCTTTTTTTATTTCATATTTTATAAACTCCATTCTTCATTAATTTATATCGACCTGTGTTCCTGTAATTGTTGTTTTTCCTTCAAATACTGCTGTAGCACCGCATCCATTAATTTCTACCTTATCACTCTTTATATTAATTTTATCACCTGTAATTACAATCTCACTGGTTCCTACTTTTAGGGTGATTTTTTCAATGCCGGTTAAATCAATTACTCCTTTACTATCCATTTTAAACACACTGTTTTTTCCTCCCACTGCTACTTTATGGGTATTCCCCACATCGGAAATATGATCGCAGCCAACTTCCAGTTTTTTGTTGTTACCAATTTTGTCTGTTTTGTCATTCCCTACCGTCTTTGTACTGTCATTATTTGCGTTATGGGTTACATTTCCTGCTCCATCAAAAAACATATTAGCTCCTCCCTGATCTTTAAGATTCATGGAACCTGCACCATTATCATATTTTAGTTCGGCTCCGCTTCTTCCGCTAAAGCTCATTATATTATTTCCGGCTCCTCCTCCGGCTCCTATATTTCCATGAAACATTCCTCCCATTACAAATGGGCGGTCAGGATGCTGGTGTACAAAATTGATAATCACCTGATCCCCTACTTCAGGAATAGACATAAAACCACGGTTTTTATCTACTTTGTCACTGCTTCCTGCATCAGGAGACATTACACGGATAAATTCTGTGATATCAGGTCCGCTTTGCCAATCAAACTGTACCTGAACTCGCCCCTGATTTTGTGGATCAGTATTAGAAATTACTTTTGCAAATTGAGCTTCCGCTCTTGGCTGTTCAAATTCCGGCCGTGGAATAAATCCTGTATCTGCAGCAATCGCTTCAAATTTCCCATCATAATATCCTCTGGCATCTACTTCATGTGTAACCTCCATGATCATCAGCTTGGTAAAATAAGAGGTTTCATTACTGTCTGATTTACGCATTTCAATATCTGCTGTACATCCCGGATATAGGAAGGGTACAGTGGTTGTTCCTGAGGTAATAAATACCTCCGAAGCTTTACTTCCTGCTGTTCCTTTTTGGGAAGCATCAATATCCATAAAAGAGGTAGCTTTTATAGGAGCCACTCTTAGAGATGGAGTTGTAAAGGTTTTTTCTGAAATTTCGTAGGCGCGTCTTGCAATGTCTGAGGTATGGCTGATCTTAGAACTTCCTGCTGTCAGTTTTTCATGCTTACTGCTATTGTAGCCATAAAAAGTTGGACTTACATGTTGAGCTTTCATCTTGATTGCAATATCATTGACACTGCTGCCATAGGTTAGTTTTACAGGTTTTTCCTGAGGGGGGAGTTTTCCAAAGTGAAGAACCTCTCCATCATAGTAAAACTGTTCACCATAAGCTTCAGCCATTCTGGCAAGGTAGTTATAATGGGTTTCTTCGTATTGCGAACTGTAGGAGACACTTCCATGCTGGGCGTCTATCCTGAAATCAAATTTATTTTGTCCCAGCCCTTCTCTGATCACGTGGTCAGCAATACTATTCAGACTAACTGATTGACTTCCTCCAAAACTTTGGATATGAGGTGCTGCATCCAGAAGTACAGTAGGACTGTATCCCTTAAGAACTATATTTCCAAGGCTTCCTTTTTCCTGACTGAATCCTACTTCTGTAACAACGCCTACAAAGTTACGTTCAGCGCCTTTGTCAATATCTTTATATTTGAAGATCACAGTAATTCTCTTTCCAAGAAAATTTTGTGCTTCTTGCAAATTATGGTTTTCTGCTCTTCCCAATGTATCATGGGCCAATGTCAGGCTAAATTCATGATGTTTGGCTGCACTCTGTACCAGCTTAAAATGCTTGAAGTGTTTAATGATCTTCCCTTCAATCACCACATCCAATTTTACAACGCGGTTAATACCGGCGATAAAACTTTCAGGAATAGCCTCAGCATTATGTATTTTTGATGTTGGTTGCTTGGCCCATACTTTATTTTCAATGATATCCGGATTATTCGGAATGAAAGTTTGATTCATAAACATATTAGCTCCTTGTACAGCACTTACCCCTTGTTGCCCTGCTTTTGCCACTTTTTTAACTTTCTCGCCCGCTTTATTCATTTTTCCTTCTGCTTTTTTGGCAACATTCTCATGAACTGTATTTTTCAACTGCTCTTTGCCAGCCGTCATATCATTCTTTGGGCTTTCTACTTTAATTGTTTTGTCATCCTGAAACATAGCGTTTTGTGTTTAAGTTAAATATTAAATAAACTGCTGATAATACAGCATATACAGAATCAAAAAATATAAGGTAATTTCATGGCCTTTCTCTAAGACAGCATTTTCTTTATTCCCTATATGAAAAAACAGAACAGTATACTCTTGCGAGTGCACTGTCCTGTACCAATTTTATTTTTACTAAGATGATGAATAGGCTTATTTACCTGATGAAGGCCACAGTCCAGCGTACTGAGAAGTACCGTAGTCAATTGTTTCAGCACTGATTACGAAGCTGATCAACATACTGTTACTGTCAACTGCATCGAAATCTACTTCGTGCTGAATTACATACCCGTTCTGCCAGTTCAAAGTGATGAGTGTTCCTTCTTCGTGAGATTTATTAAATACAATTTCTCCTACTGTAGGCTTATATTTTCCGTTTAGTAAGCTTTCAAGGATGTCAGATTTTTCAGTAGCTTCTACTGTAACCTTGATTAATGCGTTAGAAGGATCTGATGCTACACGTCCTGATACGTCTGTAGATCTGGCTACACTGTAGTTCATCTTTAATAATTTCTGTCCTTCTCCGTTGTTGAATTTTAAGATTCCTCTCGAATTTCTTTCTGCCATGATTTGTAAATTTTAATCGTTAGTAATATTTTGTGATTCGGTGATTGTGTAGCAAATATATAGGGTCTTTTTTGGTAAAAAAAACTTTTAAACATAAATCTGAAAAATTGTAGTAGTTCTACTACTTTTTGTAGTAATTCTACGACATTGGATTTAACAATAGGATATAAACGTCTTAAAATTAATAATTTACAAATATTACAAAACACAGAAATAAAGACACATTTTACACACTAAAGAGAAATATTGTGATTTTTTAATAAAAATTAGCATGATTTAACAAACTAAAAAAGATACAAAAAAAGCCGTCACTAAAAGTACGGCAATCATTATTTATTATATTCAAACAGACTTACTACTGAAAACTATTTCCTTCCTTTATAGATCGTGTAAGGATTTTATGTTTTCTTAGAAGAAAATCTGGCATCAAATCTACAGGAAGATAAAATGAACTTTCTCCTTTTTTCTGTAATTCTTCTGTTATTCCGGGATTCCAGGCAAGAAGTTCATTCACTTCTACATCAAGTTCATCAGCAATTACCTTTAGGCTAAATCCGGCATTGATCTCTGTTTCGGAAAGTGCTGCAGCCGTTACCTTTCTGTTTCCTTCTTCAAAGAAAATTTTATTAATACGTGAAGAGTTATAATTACTTAAAACACTTTGCAGCTCTCCTGTTGCATAACAGGCATTAAGATATTTTTTTACGTGATTGATTGTTTCTCCGGGAAGATATTGAGAAAATTCGTGATATTGAGTGGAACCAGCAGCCTGCATGGCTTTTGCAATGTTTCCTTCACCACAGTTGTAGGCTGCCACTACGGTTACCCAGTTGTTATACTTTTTGTAAAGATTGGCCAGGGAAATAACAGCTGTTTTTGTACTCTTATAAACATCTGTACGGTTCTGTTCTGAAAGGCCATACTGGTTGGCATGTGCCGTCATAAGCTGCCAGATACCTACTGCTCCCGCTCCTGAGGTTATATTCCTGTTAAAGTGTGATTCAATCAGGGCAAGGTTTCTTAAATGCTTGGGAAGACCTTTCTGCATGAGCAGCTGTTCAATGAATTCAACAAGATCTTTATTGGAATTAATAATTCCCTGATATTTTTTCACACTGCTTTCCGAAGTATCTGAGGCCGCCAGAAACTGTCCGTTTACTAAAGCAACAGTTCCTAAAAGCATGATACCTGTAAAGATATTTTTGACAATGGTTTTCATCTTAAATGTATTAATAGTAAAAAGGCTAAAGAGCAAATGTGCCAGCCAGCCTTTTCATTTTATAATTTAATCTACTTTCCAGCTTAGCTTTTCTTCTTCCTTATTCCAATCTACATGAATGGTTTGTCCGGATTTCACTTCTTCCCTTACAATCATTTTGGAAATAGGTCTTGCCAGTTGTGCACGGATCACTCCGGAAATTTGTCTAGCTCCATATTTACTGCTGAACCCTCCTAATGCAAGGTTTCTTACAGCATCATCGGTGATCTTTAAGGCTATTCCTAATCTTGTTAATGAAGTATGAAGCGATTTTAACTGAATATTGAAGATTCTTTCTGCAATGGACTCTGTGATTGGTGCAAAAGGAATAATCTCTGTAATTCTCGCCAGAAATTCAGGTCTGAATCTTCCTGAATTTGACATAATCTGCATCAATGAGGATGATTCCGGAATTTTACCTTCTTCAAACTGTTTTACGATTTCCTCGCTTCCGATATTGGAGGTAAATAAAATCAAAGCATTGCTAAAATCTCCTTCTTTTCCAAGTTTATCATGTACTTTTCCTTCATCCATAATCTGAAGGAATACATCAAAAACGGAATGGTGGGCTTTTTCAATTTCATCAAACAGAACAACGGTATAAGGCTGTTGTCTGATCTTATTAACCAGCATCCCTCCTTCTTCATAACCTACATATCCCGGAGGCGCTCCGTATAATAATGCCGCTGAATGTTCTTCTTTAAATTCTGACATATCGAAACGAACCATTGCCTTTTCATCGTTGAATAATAATTCCGCCATTGATTTTGCAAGTTCTGTCTTTCCTGTTCCGGTAGGTCCTAACAGGAAGAATGAACCGATTGGCTGACCAGGTTTATTTAATCCGCTTCGGTTTTCAACAATGGCATCGGAAAGGATTTTTAATGCATGATCCTGTCCTACTACTCTATTCAACAGAAGTGACTCCATATTCAGAAGTTTTTCTTTTTCCTGAGCCTGGATCTTTCCAATGGGAATATTAGTTTTGGCAGCCATTACAGCAGCCAGTTCCAGACGATCTACTTTTTCTCTTTTTTTGGCAGCATGTTGTAACAGTTCAGCATAGGTATCTTCAATAATCTTCTGAATCTGATCTACAGGCATTGAATTGTCAATGGCAGGCTGCTCACTTAATGATCCCCATAAAATAGGGCTTATTTTATCTCTCAATAAATTGTATGTCCAGATCAGTTCGTCTGCCTTATCTTTATTATCGAGAAATTCTTCTTGTAAAATTGCATCATAGCTTTCTTTCCAGCTTCCCAATTCTTTTTCTGAAAGTTCGTCAAGCATTTTGATGGCGGCCATTGTTCTGTCCAGCAAGTCAATCGCTGCGTCCGGTAATTTTTTACCTTTTGCATACCTTTTTGCCAAGCGTACACATTCCGGAATAGATGTTTTTTCTACTTCGATGCCATGGTGTTTTTTGTACCCATCAAGAAGAACGTCAATCATTTTTACGCAGGTTTTTTCATCCGGTTCATTAACGGTTAATACTTCAAAACGACGGTTGAACGCCTGTTCCGGCTCTATAATTTTTCTGTATTCCTCCTGTGTAGTAGCTCCAATTACGGTGATTTCACCTCTTGCCAATTCTGGTTTTAATAAATTGGCTACGTTTCCGATGCTTCCCTTGGGATCTAAAAGGGTATGGATTTCATCAATGAAAAGAATTGCTTTTTCAATTTTCTTACATTCATTGATTACTTTTTTCAGACGATCTTCTATTTCTCCTTTATAAGAGGTTCCTGCCAGTAATGCTCCGGTGTCCAGTTCTAAAAGGGTACCGTTTTTAAGCATTTCCGGAACATTTCCCTTTGTAATTTCGATGGCAAAACCTTCTACCAATGCTGTTTTTCCAACACCAGGTTCTCCAATGATGATTACGTTTGGTTTGCTTCTACGACAAAGGATTTCAACCAGCATTCTGAGTTCTTTATCTCTACCGATAATGTTTTCCAGACTTCCGTTTCTTGCCTGTGCTGTTCTGTCTACACAATAGCTTTTAATGGATGGAAATGATGAATCTGTAAAGTCTGATCCATTGGAAAATAATGAGGCAAAGTCACCGTTTTCTGAAACGGCAAATGGGGTATCTTTTCTATACAGATTAAAAATATCATGTTCTCTTAAAGGAAGAGACTTTAGTTGTTGCAATGAAAATACAACCTGAGGCTTTACAATGGCTGTCAGAATACAGATAGGCGTAACCTCATCCAATCCCAGTTTTAAACGGATATCATCTGCTTCTTCTATAAGGGTATCTACAGCATCATCCTGAGCTACTTCATCGGGAAGATGATTGGTTTTAGGATATTCTTCAATGCGAACATCGGCCCATTCGTAGAAATAGCCGGGATCTTTATCTATATTCTTTAAAAATTCATTAAGACCAATATCTTTATGCATTAAGGCCTGCAGAATATGCGGACCTCCGTAGGTGGCATTATAATTTTCCTTCGCTATCGACTGAGCAATATGAAATAGCTGTTTTACTGTTTCGTTGGTTACTAGTACTCCCATTTATAATTTTTCTTATATTAATATATTTGCGTTCTGTTTATGATCTTTTTCAGATTATTTGATGTTTGGAACCTTTACTTTTCATCATTGGTGATCTATGAATCAAAAGGTGTTCTCTTTGTTTTGCTAAAATTAAATATTTTATTCTAAACGTTATAAAGATAGTTAATTCTTCAATTAGAGAAGTAATAACCGTATTTTTTTATCTTAATCATCTGTTTTCAGACAAAAATAAAATCCCAATTAATACTGTTAAGGCATTATTTCTTATATATTCAAAAAGTATATTAAGACCAAACTCAGCCACTGAAGTCCAATGTAAATATAGAATAACATGGCTGAGGGTTCTGCCAGTTCATGTAGTTTTTCAATCAGGGTTGTTTTAATAATATCATAGAAGTTGATATCTTCATCACCTAGGTTCAGTTCGTCAAACTTTATTTTCTTCAAGGCATAGCCCAGAATACGTTTAAGTAGTTTGTTTTCTGAACTGTTCTTGAACTCATTCAAAAGCTTAACCCTGGCCAGAGCATAATCTGCACTTGTGCGGACCATTATTGGCTGATTGGTTTTAAATTTATCAAGAACTTTATCTATAAAAGGGATTAAAATTGTCTTTGAGTGATCCTGTATAAGTTTGCTGATAATTCTCGACATTGCGTATTTCGTTGCAAAAATGGCAGTACAAAATGGTGCGATAATCATTAATACATAGAAAAGACCGGCTGATACCGGCTTCGCCATTACTGTTGCTACCAAAAATGCAAGGGCACCACTATGTCCTAAAGACGAGCCTAAACTGTTGGCCAAAAGATAAATTCCCAATGTGAAAGTGATGACAGTAGAGAGAACTCCTATTGCATAGATTTTTAATACACTGAAGATAAATACAGCAGATAGTTTTGAGAAATATTTTAAATGAGTCGTTATATTATTCATTGGCCATCATGGTTGTCTAGTTCGGTTAAGGTGGTTATTTTTTTTCGTTTTCTTTATATAAAGCCAGGCATTTCTCCTCATAATCAAAACACAGGGCATCATCAAATGTTTCCAGATAAGTGACAGGAAAAGTCATTTTTGCTTTAATGGTTGGCATTTTTTGTAGTTTTCCATGGGACGCCTTATAAAAGTTCCCAATATACTCATTGGTGATAAGGTTTACCCTTGATTCTCCTTTTGCTTCGTCTCCATAATCAAAGCTTAGGATATCATCAATTCTTCGCATTTGCACCAAACGCATTTTCTTTGCCTGGGCATCGTATTCAAAAACACATCTAAAGCCTGATCTGTCAAAATCATTCCAAAATTCAAATCCTTTTTTTGTAGGCTCAAGGGTATTTCCGAAATTCAATTTCTGGATAACCCCACTTTGTATCTTCTTAAATTTTTGGGTAGACAAAAAGCAAATAAGGGTACGGCTATCACTATCAATACGAATAGTATCCTTGATGGAGTCTCCGTCAAAATCCTTGATGATCTCACGGGTTGTTTGTCCAAAGGCCAAAACTGATAAGCCCATTAAGAGCAAAAAACTTACTTTCTTCATTACTTTACTATTATTTAATACCGTTTACATTCATGATTTACCATGAATACGCTTTCATCTTAATCTTTCTCAAAATTATGAGATCTTATTGAGCAAAAGGATCCTCTATTAGACCACTAATTCCTACATACCATAAAAAAATGTAGTATATAATATAGAGCAAAACCAGTACGGTAATAATTATTAAGATTTTTAAAAATGTATTTTTAGCAATTTTACTATATAGAAAGTGGCTTCCTGTGACAATTAAGGAAACAGGAATTGAAAATATAATTCCAAATTTCAGTATAATATTTAAAACAGTCTTTAAGTTAAATTGTATTTCAGGAATATCAATACACAAGAAAAGGACTATTACAATATTAACGAATAAAAAAAGAATTAAAAATTCAATAAAAAATGATTTTAATAATCTCATTGTTGTACTATTTTTTTTTGTAACCAGGATTTTTACCGGAACTGAAAGCATTTTTTAATCCCTCCTCTACCTGAGGCCAAAACTGAGTATGGCTTAAACTGTGTGAGGCCATAGCCAAATAAGGAACTGTTCCGGGCCTTTTCATCATATCCGAAATTTCCCGCTCATCTTTTTCTGTCACCAAATCGGCATTATATTGTTTTACAAGATCAATATAGACTTCTAGATTTTTTCTTAATATTTTAATCTGGGCATCTGTTTGACCTTTAAAGTACATTTCTGCTCCATGCAAGGCGTAAGTTACATATTTTACTTTATTTGGTTTTACAAATTGGCTTAGCAACCTCATCAATACTTCCTGAAGATTATTGTTTTGAACTGCTTTTGATGTATTTGATATAAACCTCTTGGATACCAATTTTTTATTTCTGGTATGGTAAGGATCGCTGGTGGTAATATTGACATCTAAGATTGAAAGTCCCTTTGTCTGATGCACCGGTGTCCAGGAAGTCACTTCAATACTATCTGTAATACCGGCTTCAGCAGCAAAAACTTTAGCTAAAAAGTTGAGTATATAACTATCGGTAACCCCTGTTCTTATACTGAATAGATTATTAATGGCACCGATTCCTGATGCAAGGTCCAGATCTGCAAAAAATTCCGGTCTTCCGTAGCCTCCGGTACGGTTTCGGCTATTTCTATTAAAGGTAGCATGGCTTGTAAAGGTCCAGTGTTGGAAGATCTTCAATACATTGATAAATTGATCCATTTCCTTTGTCAAGTTTGGTTTACTTGGCTTTATATTTTCAAGGTAGTTGATGAACTCTACCGTAAGTTGGTTTATACCTGCTAATCCTGTAGCTGTCTCTCTCCAAAGTTGTGGTCCCTCGGTATCATCATTGATCCATACATTCAATAAATGTTTAAATGCAGAGGTATCTACCGACTTTAGGGTATCCAATCCTGTCTGGAAGCTTTTCATTTGAAAGTTTCTCAGAAAAATTTCCAGATTTACCAAGCTGAAATCGGCAATAAGCTGTTGGGTAAGATCATATTCATTATGTACATTGATGATCTTACATTCTTTATGCAGCTTACTATGGTTAAGCTGGTGTTTCTTCTTGAAAAACGGAGTAGATAAATAGGTGATGCTCTTCACTTTCCAAGGCTTAGGATATTTTGCATCTGTTGCTATAAGCTCTGTAAACTGATTGATAACATTTCCACCATGAGAATGTCCTATTAAATGGATATGAACTTCCTGATTTTTCCAGAATTTGTATACTCTCAAAAATAAGTCCAACAGCCTTTCTGCAGCAAGATTTCTTTCTTTTGTATCATTATCTCCGGACCAGCTGAAGAAGTCTCCTTCAATATGGAGATCTAAAAACTGAGGCTTTATATCTTTTATCTTGTTCCAGAAATTATTCTGGCTGCTTCTCCAGTAATTCGTGTTGGCCTGATGCTTCAGACCTGCAGTATTCACCGGATCTGTAGTTCCGGCCACAAACATGACTACATCAATGATTCTTTTCTCAGACTTGGGAGGACTTTTGGGACCGCCATATTTTATACCACTTGCTTCGCCCGTTTCTGTTACAGACTCTCCGGCACTGGTAATGATGTTTTCCTTGGAATACATGCTATGTCCCTCCTGAGATATTTTGGTATACGTTCCTTTTACGATTCTCGTCCTACTCATAGCTGAATGATATTTTGATTTTCCGTAGCTGCTGTTTTGTATTTACATTCTATGGTAAAAAAGAATACTCTTACACAATATTTTATCTTGGGTCAGATTCTCTACCAGATGATGAGTTTAATTCTAACGTGCAAGCGGATTTAAGGTGTATTCCGTTACACTTAATTCAGCCCCTGTATTTCCGTTAAGAATTGCTTTTTTAAACAAATAAGATTCCCCGTCACCAGCCATTTTTCCGGTATTCCAGTTGAGTTCCCAAACATAGGCATTATATTTCTTAGATTGGGATCTGGAAATTTCACCATTTTTAGTGAAATCTACTTTTTTATCTTTACCATATTTTAAAACCTTATTCAGATCGAATGCATAGTTTTCATCTTTATCTTCGGTCTTTACAACAGCACCATTCTGATAATATTCCCATTTTCCAATCTCTAAATGGTTTCCGAAATAATGTTTAACAGACTGTAATGTACCTGTGTTGTCAAAGATATAGATATCTCTGAACCTATTATGGGTAATGATTTCTTCCACATAGTTTTGTACAAGGCTTTTTGTATAGGCTTCTTCTACATATCCATCCTTAATAATATGATACTGCTTAACATAGGTATCCTTATCCTTAGCGTACCCTTCATAGGAGGGATCTTTCTTTATATTAGCTTCATATTTTGCAATATCAAATTTTGTCATTTGTAAATTGGTGTTTACTGATTGAATTATATTCTGGTTTGAAACTGATTTTCCTGTATTGCCTTCACTACAATTAAAGAATGATAGCAAAAGCCATATAAAAATTATTTTCATAATTAAATCATTTTTTTTAATATATCCCATTGCCATTTATACGTTTGCTTTGCTATGATTGCTGTAGACTGAGAGTAATAATCCATAATATTGTCTGTATGGAATTTTTCGAATGTTAAAGGTCCATCATTATCAAATGTATGGTATAATCCTATCGCATGAAGCAACTCATGTGTGGCGGTTGTTTTTACAGATTCAAAAGGAACTCCGGCCGTTGTAGCTGTGTCTTGCAAATTCAGGACAAATACAGTTTTGGAGGGAATCTCTTGAGCCTGGCCCAAGAGATAGCCGCCACTCGCCAAATGGATCACTTCAGAAATAAAGTAAACTCTATAGAAATCGTCATACCTGCTCCCTACCACACTGCCATCTGAAAACTTAGCCCCTCTCAATTTAGCATCAAGATATTGATGTATTCCACTATTACTTCTCAGCTTTGGAATAAAGTTAGCATCACTGGAAAGGTTGATATTAATGCTCTTAACATCAACATTGATATAAGCCTGCTTCATATAGTTTTTTAACCTTTCGGCTTCTCCAGTTGTACTTCCGGTTCCGGATGATGAAATAACCTTAATAAATAATACCTTACCCTGTTTTTGATGCGCAGCATCATTGGCCAGAATCTTTAATTTACCACAAACGGTATCATCTGCCCAGACCTCAATGATCTGATCTCTGCTGAATGATTTCAGGCACGTGATTTCAAGAAAATTATCCAGGGTATATTTTCCTTTCTTTATAGTGATCTGATCTTTATTAAATTTAAAGTAATCGTTTTTATCATCTTTTCCTTTAAGATGCACAAGGGTAAGCTTTTTAGGCTCTTCCTCAATTTCAACTTTTAATGATAATTTTTGGGTATCTCCTTTATAGATTGTCATATAAGGAACAGGATACAAATAGGGCTGCTTGTTCACCTTGGGTTTCCAGAAGATGGTCATATTACTAAACTTATTTAAAAGTTTGCTATATTCTGCAGCTTCTTTCACAAAGGCTCCGCCATAGTATATTTGTTGTAATGCCTTTGTGGAAGCGTTCCTATATTTCCCTATAATATTTCTATACCATGTATCTCCCTTTGTTCCCGTATCTCCCGCTCTTAGCCAATCAAAGCCAAATTCCCCAGTCCAATTGGCATGAGGTCTAAACATAACAATACATTTTGCCTTAATTTCCCCTGCAGGAGGATTTTTAGGGTCTCCATAGCTTACCCCTTCTTTCTCGCCAGTTTCTGTTATGGCTGCTCCTGCGTTGGTTATAATATTTGCATTGGAGTACATGCTATGGCCTTCTTGAGAAATCTTGGTATAGGTACCTTTTACAATTCTCGTTCTGCTCATTGCTTAGTGTGATTTGGATTTTTCTCCGCTATTATTTTGTACTTCTTCCTGGGCATGTTTATGAACAAACTTACTGGATTGGATATTCATGTCTTTTTCGCTGACTTCGTTTCGCTCTTTTTTTGTTTCGCTGTGAACATCACCATCAATCATCTCTGTCAGTTTTCCGGTTATAAACATACTTGCGTCTCCAACTACGGAAGTCATTTTCATTGCTCCTACACTTTCCGTATTGTTCATTCCGATGCTGTTTGATTTATTCAGTCCCACGGTTGTCGTCATATTTTCACCTACATTGATGTTCATATTCTTACAATTCAGGGTCATTGTTTCCGGTGCTGTGATATTGATATTGCTTCCTGTAGTATCCAGGTGAATCTCATTACCGCTTTTATCGGTGATGATGATGCTTTCATCTTCTGTAAAAACAACTCTGTGTCCACTTCTGGTCTGAATAGATTTTACACGGTTGTCTGCACCACCACCTAATCCAACTCCACCATGGAACATTCCTCCCATTACAAATGGCCTATCAGGGTGGCTGTGAACAAAATTAACCATTACCTGATCTCCTACTTCAGGAATTGCTACATAGCCTCGGTTTTGAGTAATCTGGTCAGTTCCTCCTGCATCTGGGGTCATTACACGTACAAAGTGTGTGACATCATTCATTTGCCAGTCGAATCTTACCTGAACTCTACCCTGTCCTTCTGGGTCTGCATTGGCAATTACCGTAGCAATTTGTGGCTGTGCAATAGGGAGTGTAAATTCTGGCTTTGGTAAGAATCCTGTATCTGCTGCAATAGACTCAAAACTTCCTTTATAATGGCCGATGGTATCAATTTCATGAACAACATCAGTCACCATAATTTTAGTAAAATAAGTAGTTTCATTGCTGTCCGGCTTTCTCATATGAATATCCACTACACATCCGGGATGCAAAAACGGAACAGTTGTAGAACCGGAAACTGAAAATACACTTACCGCTTCACTTCCTGAGGTACTTTTTTGGGAGTTTTCTACATCCAAATGAGTAGACGCCTTGATGGGAGCTACCTGAAGAGCGGGGGTTTTATATATTTTTTCGTTATGACTATAGGCAGTCTTGGCAAGATCTCCCAAGTGATTAACCGGAGTTTCTCCAGAGGTTAATTTTTCATTCTTACTACTGTTATAACCATAATATTGTGGTTTAGTATGAACGGCCTTTAGTTCTACCCTGATGTCATCTGCATTACTTCCATAAGTAAGTTTTATAGGCTTATTTTGTGGCGGAAGTTTTCCAAAGTGTAACACTTCTCCATCATAATAGAATTGCTCTCCATAAGCCTCTGCCATTCTTGCAAGATAGTTATAATGCGTTTCGTTGTACTGGCTGCTGTAGATAATCTGAGAATAGTCGTTTGTATCTACTCTGATATCAAAACGGCCTTTGTCTATTCCCTGTTTAATGACCTCCTCAGCAATAATCCCCATATTAACAGGCTGTGCGCCTCCAAAGCTTTGAATATGAGGTGCCCCATCCAATAATATTGTTGGACTGAAGCCAGAAAGAACAATATTTCCTAAACTCATCTTCTCTTGGCTGAATCCTACCTTGGTAATGATTCCTACAAAATTTCTTTCAGGACTTTGTTCAATATCTTTATAAGAAATAACCACTGTGAGACGTTTCCCTAAGAATTTATTAGCTTCCTCAAGGGTATGGCTCTGTCTGTCTCCCAATGCGTCATGGGCAAGAGTAAGACTGAACTCGTGGTGATTACCTGCTTTTTGATTAAGTGTGAAATGTTTATAATACTTAATAATTTTCCCTTCCACAACCAGGGAAAGTTTTACCAGCCTATTAATTCCTGCCTGGTGGTTTTCAGAAACTCCGTCTGCATTTTGTGATGGACGGAATGAAGAACCTTTTGTCTGTGATTCGGTTTTCATATGCTTTGTGTTTGGTTTAGTTTAAAGATAGCATTTTTTTACGAAATAGTCACCATATCAATATGATATGAAAATAAAACAACCAATATAAAGTTCATCCTAGGCAAAAAAAGACCGCCTTTAATAGGGACAGTCTTTTTTTTCGTATGAATGTTGATAATGTGTATAATTTTAGCTAGTTGGCCAAAGTCCTGCATACTCAGAAGTACCATAACCAATTGTCTCAGCACTGATTACAAAGCTGATCAACATACTATTGCTGTCAATTGCATCAAAATCAACCTGGTGCTGGATTACATATCCATTTTGCCAGTTCAAAGTGATTAATGTTCCTTCTTCGTGAGATTTGTTAAATACAATTTCTCCTACTGTAGGTTTATATTTTCCGTTCAATAAACTTTCCAGGATATCAGATTTTTCAGTAGCTTCTACTGTAACCTTAATTAATGCGTTAGAAGGATCTGATGCTACACGTCCTGATACATCTGTAGATCTGGCCACGCTATAGTTCATCTTTAATAATTTCTGACCTTCTCCGTTGTTGAATTTTAAGATTCCTCTTGAATTTCTTTCCGCCATGATTTGTAAATTTTAATCGTTAGTAATATCTTGTGATTCAGTGATTGTGTAGCAAATATAGAGGGTCTTTTACTCTTAAAAAAACTTTTCAGTATAAATCTGAAAAATTGTAGTAGTTCTACTACTTTTTGTAGTAATTCTACGATATTAGATTTATAAGCATCGCGATAACTACCACCATTAAAGTAATTTACATATTTTCACACTTTAAAGATAAAACACCTTTTTTACACCTGAAAGAGAAATAAACAGCTTTCAAATTCAATTTTTGGATCAAGATTCTACATATACAGGTCAATCATTTAAATGACATTTACGAGTTCATTGTAAAAAAAAGCAGAAGTACTTGTACTTCTGCTTTTTCATATTATAAAAACTAACAATTAATGTTTAGTATATTCCGGTGCTTCTGTTGGAAGTCTTGACGGTGTAAAATACTCGTTTAGCCAATAGAAAGTCTGTCCATTTTGCTGAATCTTCACCGCTGGATTATTTCTATGATTAAGCATTCTTTCTGCCAGATCCTTGTAGTGACGGAAATATGTTCTTACTGTTTCATTAGGAACAATTTTAGACTTTTTCCATCCTTTAAGCTTATACTTGGCCATCAATTCTTCTTCAGAAAGATCAAATCCTGTACTCATCCCCACAGCGTAAGACATTGGTAACTCATAAAGGTCTCCTTTATCCAGGAATTTGATGGTAGGATTATATTTCTTTAAAAGTTTCACATATTCTCTGATGGCTGCAGCCTGATTGAAATCTGCTTTTTCTGCCCCTGTATTTTTGTATACTTCTGTGTAGAAAGCTTTCAGATTATCATATTCTGCTTCAGAAATAAGAATTCCTTTTTCTATTCCCGGTGTATATTCTTTCAGTTCTTTTGGAATATAACCTTTTACCAGGAACGGATTTCCATAGTTGATCAGCTGTGCTGCAATTCCTGCGGAAACCGGATTGGTAAGCCCTGGATACAGATATTTGTATTTTAAGTCAACATCAGTTTTTCCGGCACCTACTGAGGAGTGGAAATATTCATTAAGTGATTTATCAATACTCTGGTTGTCTACTGTAACCTGTGCAATAAGACTATCTACAGATTTTTTCAGGAATCCCGGTGTAGCAACATCTCCTTTTTTAGGGAAGATAACAAATCCCTGAGACATACTCTGCTTAGGATAAGCCAATGAGAAAAATCCAGCATCTCCTTCTACTAGGCTGAAATTATTTTTGGTAAGAACATCTGACTGATTAATGATCTTTTGCTTTTTAAGTTCAGCAATATTTTTAGCAGTAGCCGTAACCACATTTTCTGCCATCAATACAAAGTCGTTGTAGGTATCAGAAGATCTTGCACTTGTCTGGAACATAATCAGCCTTGCCTGTGCCTGTGTAAGGGAACCTATTACACTGTACATGTTTCCACTTTGGTTGGCAGATGTTCCTACAGTCACTACAATATTGGTTTCATCCGGAACATTGGAAAGAAGATTTCCGGCTGCAGAAAGCGCCTCTCCTACCGGCTGATAGCCGCTATTACTGGTACAGTTCATCTCATTGGTCTTCTGATCAATAAATGTTGTTATTTTACTGTAATCAGTACTTAGGTTAGAAACTGAAAGATTGTTTCCGCAAGGATTATTTTTATATAAAACTACTCCATATTTCACATTATTGAAATAAGATGGCTTTTCAAATCTAAGCTGTAGATCCTGTAATAAAGATTTTACAATTGGGGCATATGGAGCATTTCCAGCACTTACATCCAATGCAAAAACAATATTGATATTTTTATCTCTATCTGTAATCTCTCTATAACGGTCAAAGTAGATAGGTTCTCCCAGTACGTTAAATACGTAGTTTTTACTGTAATCCAGGATATTGGTAAAATACTTTGTTTTGGAATTTGGAGTAGGAGCTTCAGTTAAAGGTAAAGTCACCGGAAAAATATTCTCCAATGGTTTTCTTTTATTGACATCAGTAAGCAGAATTGCTGTTTTGTTTTCAGCATCTGATGATGATCCCCCAGGATACCCTTCATGTATTCCCAATTCAGATTCGTTGATTCCTGTTGTATTTTTCAGTTTTACAGCGGAACGTTCTCCCCATGTAGAAATCACATTAGAACTTACCCATCCGTAAAGGCTTTTACCAATACTATCGATATCAACAGATGGTTTTTTTCCTACCAGAAATCTTTTATTATTTTCTGCCTGCTTGTAAACATACACCATCTGTCCGTTAGGAATTTTAACGTTGGCTGTTTCAATAAGGCTTGGTGAGTTGAACACCATAATAGAGTCATTTTTGTAGTATCTTTCAGCACTTTTAATAACTTCGCTGTTATTAGGTACTACTGCAACTCTTACAGGATACCCTGTTTTTTCGCTTTTTAGAGAGTGGTTCCATAGGAGCAGGTCGGATTCGGGAATCCAACCGTATGTTTTTACGGATTTTGATGAAACTTTCTTCATTAAGGCATCTGGAACATATTCCGCAACCTTTACCATGCCATCTCTATGTTTTAAAACCATCAAAGGTTCCAGAAATTTAACTTCCTTGTATGATTTTTCATCATCTTTATCCAAATAAGCCGTGTTTCTTGATCTGTCTGAAACAACGATCCATGGAACTGACTTTTTAGGATACCCATTGACTACTGGTGAATTATCTACCTGACCATACTGTGATGGTTCCGGTGTTTTCTTTGACGGAAGCTTTACCTGGCAACTCGTCAATAATACTGATAATCCTATGTAATATGCTGCTAGAGGAAATTTATTTTTCATCCTATTTTATCTTTTATGATTGGCGCATCCAGAAGACTGGACGGTATTATTTGCTTTGGTTTATATCTACTTTTGTTACACAGTTTTGTGTATCATCAAAATTCACTTTTACAGTTTGGATCACCATGTTTTTATCAAACTGAAGACCTGCACAATACATGTAGAAGTTGTTTACTTTGTTGTCATTTACCTTTACCACTGTATTTTCATTGTTACACAAATAAGTTTTCAACAGGTAATTGTAATGCATATTGAAACTGTTTCCGTTAGCAATTTGCTGTAGGTGATATTTAAAGTCGTTATCAATTTTCGCATAAGAATCTTCTATAGATACCTCCTCTTCTTCAAGGGAATTGTAGACAGGATTAATCTTGATGCGATGGTAGATAGGCTCCTGGCTTTCTTCTGTGTATAAAGTAACCACATAATCTCCCGCTTTTTTATAGGAATAAATGGCTAATTTCTCTTTAGAATCTGTATTTCCTGTTTCTCCAAACTTCCATGCAAACTGTGTAGCATCAGAAACAGCACGGAATTGTACATTTTCATTCAGCATAGCAGTGGCCGGCGCCTCAATGGTTGTTTTAGATTTCACGCTGTCTTTGGATTGCTTAACACTTCTTGCCGATACCATTACCGGGAAAGATTTAGTGTACTTGTTATCAACGATCAAACTTACCTGGTAATATCCCGGTTTATTATAAAAATGGATTCCACTATTTTTATCAGAAGTTGTACCGTCTCCGAAATTCCATCTCTTGGATTTTGCAAACTGGGTTTTATCTTCAAATAAAAGTGTATCCCCTACCGACAATGCAGACGGATAAACTACCCCAACAATATCATCAGCAGAGTGGATCACCTTTTTCTGCAACCAAAGCACAACAAGGGCTGCAATGAGCAATGTTGCAATAACACCGATAATAATGTTCTTTTTGTTCTTTTGAAAATAATTCATAGTTAATAATTGTGATGTGTTTTATTTATAGTTCCTAGTATTCATTAATGCATTACTGCGTACGCGCCTTTAGAGCACTTTTACGCTGGTAAATCTTATCTTGCTTATCCTTAAAGCCAATTCTGCATTCTTCCACCTGCTTTTCAAATCTCTTGATATCATCTGAAGTGGTTGAGATTATCTTTTTGTCTTCAAAATACATTTTATAGAATTTGGCGATCTGTGGGTAGGCATCTTTTCGGGTATCAACAATATTGTAGCTTTTAAAGTAATTGTTAAGATCGTTAACCCCTACAAAGATATTATTTTCCACAAAAGGCTGTGGTGCTTCATCCGTAAGTTTAGTAATCATGGTATAAGTACTGTCCATGATTGGTAGAATAACTTTCTGGTGTTGTTCAAACTCTGCTTTCTGTTCAAGGTTCTGAATACCTCTTACGTCTTCATCAGAAAATGGGGATTCAAATCCTTTTAAAAAGATAACTCCCAAAAATAACATGGCAGTTACAAGCATCAGTATTAAATAAAAAAACTGATAATGCCTTTCTTTCTTAGATAATGTAATGTGTCCTTGCATATCCTTTATTTTTATCTTCTTCTACCTCCTGTAAAATTTCTTGTAGGATCTTTTCTAAGCTCATTATTGGCCCTACCTACTTTTCCCATACACTCTTCCAGATCCCTTAGAACTGTTTTCTTCTTATACTCAACCCCTATAATTTTAGTTTTTAAATTAATCATAGGTTCTATCTGTTTCATTAAAACAGCATAGTGCTTAAAATTCCCTGTACTATCCTTCCCCATAATATTTTTAGCATCTCTCACGTTATCCATGATATTGGTTCTGAGAAACACGTCATTCTCCACCTTGTTCATGTCAAGCTGGGTCATACGATCATAAATATTATCCACACGGGTTTTCAGTAAGTCACTTCGACGCATCAGTTCCATATAATTTTCGGCTTCCCTGCTGATCCCCTCACGTTGTATATCGTAGCTTTTAAAAAAGAGGTACAGACAACCAAAGGATACTACAGACAATACAGCAAAAGAAAGAATAAACTTCCAAATGCCCGTTCTGACGTCAGATTTGTTCAATTTTTTTTCCCTGTTCGAAGACATATATTTGCGATTTGTTTGGCCTGTGAAAATATAAAAAAAAAATTTTATGCACAATACGTATTTTCCCCGTCTTGTTTTCGTAAAAACCCTGATTAAATTAATATTAATTTCCACTTTAATAAGTTTTTCATAAATTAGGCCTCTGAATTTTAAATATCATTCGCCAAATCGATATTAAGAATGAGTAAAATATTATCTAATACCGTGCGTTTCTCAATAGCAGACAGTGATTTTTATTTTAAAAAAATAATGATCAAAACCCTTATGGAGAATCCTTTCTACATGCTTCTGAATGACTGTAACAATGGCCACGAGCTTGTCAACAGAATCTACAGAAGACAGGAAGATGTATTCGTCATTGAGCTATTTATGCCGGTATTGAGTGGAATTGAAGCCATTAAATACATTAGAAAAAACAACGCAGAAACTCCTATTGTCACCTATTCGGGGACTTATCAGGAAGATATGGCTGAAATTCTTTCGAAGATCCCTAATATATATTATTGCCAGAAAAAAAGTAATACTATCAAGGATATCATTAAGGGAAGTATCGCTTCTGATGAGTTTGATTATGCAGCTTATTCAAAGGAATGGGAGCAGCAACCACTGGCTGTACAGGAATATATGGACAGACAGAAGAAAGGGCAAGAAGAGCTTTCTTCTTCAGAAATACAGCTGATGAGATTCTGCTATGAAGGGTTTAGTAATAAGGAAATTGCAGAAAAACTAAATCTGAGTACAAGAACGATTGACACCTACATCAATCGGCTTACAGAAAAGCTGGGACTGAAGACAAAACTTCACCTTATTCGTTTCTGTGTAGAAAATGGATATTATAATTCCAGTATGTAGATTTTTTTTGAGTTTTATTTTTGAATTTTTCATCAGCAAGAAACACGGAATACCCTTGTAACAAATGGTTTACCAACTTTTTTTCAAGATTATTTCTTTAAATTTCGACATTGATTTACATTCATATTATTTTATTATTAAATTATCTCCAATTCACCTTAACATAGTGTTTACATTAAAAACTGAACAATCTGAACAAAAATATTTTGCCACTAATTTGCTAGTATTCAATTTTTTTAACTAAATTTGCACACCTAAAATTTAAAATTAAAATAAGGAAATGACAAAGGCAGAATTGGTAAACACCATCTCAAATAAGTTGGGAACAGAAAAGAATGAGACACAGAAAGTTGTAGAAGCTTTTATGCAGGAGATCAGAACTTCTATGTATAATGGGGATAACGTTTATCTGAGAGGTTTTGGTTCTTTTATCATTAAAACAAGAGCTGCTAAAACAGGAAGAAATATTTCTAAGAACACTGCAATTGAGATTCCTGCTCATAACATTCCTGCTTTCAAACCTTCAAAATCTTTTGTAGAGAAAGTAAAAACGAAAGTTGCAGTAAAATAAGAACATTAACTGAATATTAACTAGTTACTAAAAAATTAAAATTATGCCAAGCGGAAAGAAAAGAAAAAGACACAAGGTTGCAACACACAAAAGAAAGAAAAGAAGAAGAGCAAACAGACATAAGAAAAAATAATCTCTTCTTATCGAGATTCACAATATAATAATATAGTTGGTGATTTTAAGTTTTTAAAGTTCACCGACTATATTTTTGTTTGCAACTATAAGATTCCGCGGAAAATGGACGGTTTCAAATATTATTTTAATAAAATTATAATGGTTTTCATTCAAAATCCTTATATTTAATAGATGAATTAATCATGAACACCCCCAATTCCCTAAAATCTTAACAATTTTATCTAATAACAAAATGAAGAAAGAACTAATAGTTTCGCATGAAGATGATCTTACAAAGATTGCACTGCTGGAAGACGGAAGACTATGTGAACTTCATGAGCAAGAGGACAAAAGCGATTTTATAGTTGGAGATCTGTTTATAGGAAAAGTAAAAAAGCTGGCACCCAACCTGAATGCAGCATTCGTAAATATTGGATATGACAAGGATGCATTCCTACACTATCAGGATCTGGGACCGCAGTATCTTACCTACAGAAAGTTTTTAAAAGATACTATTTCTAAAAAACAAAGCACTTCAAGCTTAAAAAATTTCGAGATACAACCCGAAATAGATAAAAATGGAACGGTAGAAAAAGTAATAGCAAAGGATGATCTTGTTCTGCTACAGATCACCAAGGAGCCTATTTCTACAAAAGGACCCAGGATTTCTACCCAAATTTCACTTACAGGCCGTTTTTTGGTTTTAATTCCATTCGACAATAAGGTTTCCATTTCCAAAAAAATCAGAAGTTCTGAGGAAAAGGAAAGACTGAGAACTCTTATAGACAGTATCAAGCCTGAAGGTTTCGGAGTTATCATCAGAACGGTTGCCGAAGGAAAAAAGGTTGCCGACCTACATAATGACATGAATCAGCTGATTCAAAAATGGGAAAGCACCTTTAAAAATATCCAGAGGAATAAAGTTCCGTCCAAAGTTTTAAGCGAAGAAGACAAGGCTTCAGCTATTTTAAGGGACAATTTTAATCAGGATTTCGTGAATATCATTTGTGATGACGAGCAAATGGTGAATGAAATGACCAATTACGTTGAAGTAATTGCTCCTGAAAAGAAAAATATTGTCCAGTTTTATAATTCCCATATTCCTCTCCTGGAATATTATAATGTTGAAAAACAGCTTAAACAAAGCTTCGGAAAGCACGTAAACATTCCAAGCTCAAAAGGCGCTTATCTTGTTATTGAACACACAGAAGCACTTCACGTTGTTGACGTCAACTCCGGAAATAATATTACTACCGGAACTGCTGTTAATAAAGAACACGCCTTAAAGGTGAATAAAATGGCAGCCACTGAGATTGCCAGACAGCTTCGCCTCCGCGATATGGGAGGCATCATTGTGATTGACTTCATCGACATGATCAATTCCGATCACAGAAGAGATCTTTATGAACATCTAAAAGAGGAAATGAAGCGTGACAAGGCACGTCACAAAATTCTTCCTCCAAGTAAATTCGGTCTGATCCAGATTACCAGACAAAGAAACCGTCCGGAAAAACAGATTGAAACCAAAGAAGAAAACCCGAACAAAGATGGAGAAATTGTAGCTCCAATTGTTATCGTGGAAAGAATGGGTGAAACCCTAAGAAATATTCTGCAGAAAGAAAAAGGAAAAATTTATCTGCATGTACATCCATTTGTAGAAGCCTACCTAACCAAAGGCATCAAAAGTATCCAAATGAAATGGTTTATCAAATACAAAAAATGGGTAACCATTGTTCCAAGGGATTCTTTCAAATATTTAGAATACAAAATCTACAATGCTAAAAAAGAAGAATTAATAGAATTCTCTAATTAAGACAAAATTCAATCCTCCAGTAAAAAATGGAGGATTTTTTATTACATTTGCAAAAAAGTTCTAAAAAAATAAAATTATTATCAGCTTTTTTTAAGCACATTTTAAAAACTCAAACAAATGAAAAAAATTTTATTACTGGCTATTCTGGTGATCCAGAATATCTCTGCTCAAATTATTTCTAAGGATCCAGCTTTTGCTTCGAACGGAATAGCTACAATGCCAGGAAACCTTACCTGGTCAATGGTTCAAGATTCTAACAATCAAATTTATTTTACTCATAATGTGAATATTGGTAATGGAATCAACGTTACTGAATCTTATTTATCAAAACTTACAGCCAACGGAACCTTAGATCAAACTTTCGGAAACAATGGAAAAGCTCAATTACCCAATAATAGTTATCTGAATGAAGTTAAAATACAATCAGATGGGAAATTGGTCGTTTTCGGTTTTACGAATACAGAAGCAGTCGCAATATCAAGAATACTTCCTAATGGTCAATTAGACAACTCTTTTGGAACAAACGGTACTGTAACTATACCTTCCCTTATTGCTGATCAAAACTATGCTTCCTATGGAATTATTTTGCAGAATGACAAAATACTTGTTCATGCTATCAAATACGTCGAAAATATTCAGAGCCAGCATATAATTCTCAGACTTAATACCAACGGAAGTTTGGACAATACTTTTGGAAACAATGGCTATACAACTACACAAGGAAGTCCTGCAGGCAGAACATTTGTACGCATGGACAATCAATCTAATATTATATGTTTCAATAGTAACAGCGGCTTTATTCAAAAATTTAATTCCAATGGGCAACCAATAACGAACTTTGGGAATAATGGTACAGCACCATTGTTAGATGCTAACGGATATGGATATGGTGGCACTACTGCTGTATTTGTAGATAGCAATAATAAAATACTTTTCTCTTTAGGTTCAGATGATAAACTTTTAAGAATAAACCCAGACGGAAGTCTTGATAATACATTTAACTACAATATAAATACAAATTCCGGACTGAATGGAGGGACATGGGTTCAAAGTATTACCGAAAAAGATGGATCTTACTATCTTGGGGGAAGCGGCAATTCAAGTAATATAATTTCAAAACTTACTCAAAATGGCTCAGTGGATCCTATTTTTAACGATTATTTACAAACAGATTCTGATGTAGAGGAAATGGTTATTAATAATGACAATATCATTATAAGAGGAAACGGACACATTGTAAAATATCTGCTTACCAATACTACTCTATCAACAACTGATATTATAAAGATCAATAATGATATTTCTTTTGAAAACCCTATTAAACAAAATCTGGTTTATCAATCAAAAGAAAAGATAAACAAAATTGAAATCTATTCTCTTGACGGAAAGATTTTAAAAACCTTAAAAGACAGCAATATTTATGTTTCTGATTTACCTAAAGGCATTTATATGGCTAAAGTCATCTTTGAAAAAGGAAATAGCACAACCAAAAAACTTATCAAGAACTAATACACTTGATATTTGATTTTTTTTAAAAGTATTTGCTAATTTTAGCAGATACTTTTTTATTTTAATTAAAATGAGCAAAGAGCACCATTACAAAACTACTATTCAATGGACGGGAAATAAGGGAACCGGAACCAGCAGCTATAAAGATTACGAAAGAAGCCATATTATCTCCGTAGACCATAAAATTAACATTGAAGGTTCATCTGACCCATCATTCCGGGGCGATAAGACAAAGTATAATCCTGAAGAAATGTTTCTTTCCTCACTTTCCTCATGTCATATGCTTTGGTATCTCCATTTCTGTTCTGAAGCAGGCGTTATTGTTACAGATTATAGAGATGAAGCTACCGGAATCATGTCGGAAACATCTAATGGAAGCGGCCACTTTACTGAGGTTACTTTACACCCTAAAGTTACAGTAGCAGATAAATCAATGATAGAAAAAGCAGAACAGTTACATCATAAAGCCAATGAGTTTTGCTTTATTGCCAACTCAGTTAATTTTTCAGTAAAACATATCCCTATCGTGTTAGTTAAATAATTTAACAGACAAAAACAACAATACTAAAACACTGATTAAATAAGCAATTTCAATACAATAACTCTAAATTATCATATCAAAACTCAACAAAAAGAGAATTATATTAACAAATAATCAACAATAATAACACTTTACTATCAATATATTTATAAAAAATCGAAAATATATGTCAATTTTGTTTAAAATATGAAGTTTTTTTTATATTTTTATATAAACAAAACTAACCATGATGAAACCAAGACTAACCATTTTTGACGAGCCTATGTTATATACTGAAGGCCTGTCAAAATTGCTGACCCAAAGCAAAATTTTCAACGCAATTCATATCTGTAATTCCTTAGAAGTTCTTTCAAAGCATTTAAAAGATGAACCTCCCGAAATTCTTGTCATGAGTTCAAACATGCTCATGCTTACGGAACTTTACAAGTCTGTAGAAAATATCACCTCCGAAAATCATAACATTAAAATAATTATCATTGGAAATTGCTATGATGTAATTGATATTCGTAAGCTTTTCAACAAAGGCATAAAAAGCTATCTTGATAAAAATTGCAAGTATGATGAGTTTTTAAGATCCATTAATGCCTTACTTCTTAACGAAATTTATATCTGTGATCATGCCAAGGAAAGAATGATCAATTTTATCAGCAATGAACATGAAAAAAGAAGTATCCATATAAGAGATCCTCTCACCCGTCGTGAAATGGAAATCCTAAAACTTATTTGTGACGGCTTCAGCAGTAAAGATATCTCTGAAAAATTATTTATAAGCATCAACACGGTAGAAACACACCGAAAAAAAATTCTTTTGAAGCTTAACGTAAAAAACACTGTAGGAGTCGTAAAATATGCTATTGAAAACCATATTATCGACTAATCGAAAATCACCAAAAATTAACCAAAAAAAATTCCAGATCTTACAGTCTGGAATTTTTTTTGCCTATTTCCCTAATTCCTATTAATAAAAAGCCAGGCAAAACTGATTATTAATTCTTACAGATAGGATAGATAGCAAAGAATAAGATTTCGGATAGCAATAAGAAGTCTAACTTTAAAACTTTAATCATGAATTACTTTCTATTTCCCTAAATCTTATCCTTTTTAACTTATATTTCGCAGCATAAACCATAAATTAATTTCTGGTAATACCCATTATTACTCGTAATCCGGCATCTCACCATTACTGAAAAGCGCAGAACGTGTAAGGTCCGTCATACTACTGCTTAGGTCAATAGCCATTATATTTCTTTGCGAAATATTATCATTGGAGGTATTCATAAAGATTACCTGTGCATTATTCGGAGAGAACCTTGGATCAAGATCATTTGTTCCCATTGCTTTTTCACTTTCCGCAGAAATGTCATAAAGGGCATCCGTGTTTAGATTATAGATAAAGATATGTGAGTCCAGTTGGCGGTAATTTCCGCTTCCATCCTGATAGCCTGATATATCACGGGTAAACAGAAGAAGTTGCCCATCCACGGAAAAATTAAGCCCCCCGCTGGCTCCCAATGATCCGGACAATACTGTTTTAAGGACATTTCCTGTAGGATCTATCACATATACCTTGGTGTTGTAACCATTATAATCATTGGTTTTCAGGGCTATTTTACTTCCGTCATAACTCCAGTCACATTCGGAGATCAAGCTACCGTCAGGTGTGGTATACATCAATGTAAGCCCACTGCCATCTTTATTGATCCTGTACAGTTTATTAAAGTTTGAATAAATAATTTCTTTACCATTGGTACTCCAGGCAAAATCCATTTCAAAATTATTGAATCCGGCAACTGGAACGGTTGTTACTTTAAAAGGATTGGAACCGTCAGGATTGGCAGTGTAAATATGTGTACTTCCACCCTCTGTTCGCAGAAATGCTATAAGACCGGCATTGTTATTTTTCCGCGGTCTCCAGCTGTTGTAGGATCCATCGGTAAACTGAAAATGATTTCCTGCTTCATCGCTGGATATGATCACAAAATTACCGTTTTGTTTTTGTACATAGTGATACCTGTTTGCAGGAACCGTATTGGTGGTAAATTTACCGATTAAGCTTAAAACTGGCTGGTGAATGTCGTCCGAAACAGACACCTGCCAGAAGTAACTTACACCAAACTTCAAATTTGAAAGCGTATAATGATTAGCTGTCAAATCATTAACCTGAATCACATTAGTGTCAAGATTATTTTTAATTGTCAAACTGTACTTTAAAACATCTGCTGTATCCGGATCGGTTGCACTCCAGGTCAGCTCAACGCTTAGCGGTTGGTTTACCGCATTGTCTATCGGACTTAGCAGTTGCGGTGTTGTAGGTGGAGAGTTTAGAGATTCATCATCATCCATCTCAAATACCACGGTCACCGTCTGATTTTGATTCTGCATATTAACAGACTGAAAGCTTGTAATATATCCTGAAAGTTCTGCTTTTACAGAGTAATTCCCTACCGGCATGGCAGCGATCTCAAAAGATCCGTCAGTGCCACTGAAAACAGTCTGTGTTGTAGGGTTTGTAAAGATTTTTACATTTGCTAGCGGCGTATTGCTGCCTCTTTTTACTACTTTTCCTTTTAATATTCCTGTTTGAGCCTGCTCTACAAGTTCTTCACTACACGAAAACAGACAAAAGGCAAGGATGAATATGCTAAGTATTTTTATTAAAGTTTTCATAATTGGTGTTTTTATTTGTTTCCAAGGTAAAAATTGATTCCCAGAGCAAAGCGTAGGGCCTGATCTTTTCTTTTTCCGTTCACAAGACCTTCCCAATTATCCTTGAAGCCAAGGTCATATTGTGCAGAAGCTCTCAGAGAAACATTGTGATCCAACATATATTCAAGGCCTCCTCCAAACTGTCCCTTGTACTGAGGTTTGTATTTAGAATAGAAAGCTCCTGCCCCACCATAAATGTATGGGCTAAATCTATACTTGGGAAAAAGCAGGTATTCCAGATTTACTTCAGGACCGAAGTAGTTTCTTTTTACAATATTTTCATTTTCCAATGTAAAATAATTACCACTAATCTCTATATTAAAATTAGGATTGAGAAAGTATTTAACACCCGCTTTTCCTCCTATATTCATCTTAGGGTTTACGTAGTCATCTTTTACTTTTTGTGCCTCTACATTGGCAAATACGGACATCTTTTGTCTATAGTTATCAGGAAATCGATTACCAATAGCTCTTCCTGCATTATGCTCCTGTTCTTTCTTATATTCATTAATCAGGGCTTGATAACTGGTATTTTCAATGGCTTTGCCCCATATCTTATCCTGAATTCCTTCTATAATCAGAGATTTCACAGCTTTTTCAATAGCTTCGGTTACGGCAAGCTGAACGGGTTCGTTTTGGGTAAATCCTACCTCACCCTCCAAGAGTCTTTCCGTATCTACATATCGGAAAAAGCTGCCGTTCACGCTGGTTGAAAGAATGGTTTTGGAAGTATAAACAGTTTTAAGAATTTCTCCATTGAGTGTGGAGACAGCACGCAGGTAAATAGTAATTCTATCCTGACGGTATTGTGTGGAGGCACCTATTCCAAAGTATCTGGCACCAAGGCCTCCTGTCAAAATATTACTATCATAGGAAATAACCCCACCTTCCAGAAGAATTCCGGCATATAGAAGCGGTGGAAGTGCCTGGCTGCTTTTATCTGCATCCTTTATGTATTCCTGACGTGTGGATCTGATGATCTGCCTTTCGTTGAGTAGATTTGCGATATTTTCCCTTTCAATCGGGATAAACCATCGGCTGTCTTCCAGTGCCTTAATGAGTATGGTAGTAGTCCCTTGTGGCACTGCGGTACTCCAGTTGTTTCCGTTTTCTGACGGTTTATACTGGCCTGTCTGATCTCTGAATTTGTAGACTCCTATTACTACTTTTTCTTTCGGTAAAGGAAGGTTCTTTAATTCTTCTGTAGAAGAGGTCACCTCTCCCATCGTTGGCTTTTCGGGATCTGAAGGTAAGCCAAAGATAGAACTACAAGCCTGCAAAATACATAGCAGAAAACTACAGAAAAAAATTCTGGTGTAAATGTAAGTTCTCATGGTAAGTTTGGTTTTTAAGTTTATTTGTTATTTTGGAATTACGATCTCGGACTGATCGCCTGTACTGGTATCCAAAATATTGATCAAAAGTCCCTGATTTGTGTTGGTAATCTGTAGATAAAGTGATCCGAAGAGATAGTTACCGGGTTTTAAACTTCCTTCTCCGAACTGGTCTTCAAACAGTTTTCTTGAAAGCTCACTGAGAATCTGCCTGTTGAGACTTTGGGTAAAGCTGTCAAGAGAATTTACACGATCAAGTAAGTCACTATAATCGTTTTTTTCATCAAATTGATTTTGTGCATTTGCAGAGCTTAATAGCCACTGGTAATTAAACGTATCTCCTCCGAATGCAGGATTTACAGGTTTATAAACGAGCTGTTGAGATTTTCCGAAGAAAATACCCGCAATAAAGATTAAAATAAGGATTAATGTTTTCATGGCGGACGTTTTTAATAGATAAATTCATTTTTAATAAGGTTTTTCTTTGCGTTAAATTCTTTGATATATTTTAAACTGAAAGTCAATTGTTCCTTGAGATAATCTTCCCCCGGATTGCTCATGAAGCTGTAGATCACTTTATCATCGATCTGGATATTGATTTGGCCGCTTGTTCCACGGAGGGGAAGTTCAGAAATTGTAATGGCGCTGCTGCTTTTATCCGGAAGCTGGCTGTACTGTATATAAAACATATCATAAAAGTCTTTTCCAACCTTGGTTTTGGTTTCATCAATGGTAAGCCCTTTCAACTCATAAACAGCATCATCTTCTATCTTGGCAATTTTCTTTTTAAAAAGACCACTGTTGAGTTCCAGGCTATCCTTAGCCACCAATGTTCGGGTTTCTTCATCTCTGATATACAGAAAAGCTTTCATAGCATCCTTAGAATCAAGGTTGACACTGAATTCAGACAAAATCTTTACTTCATTGGGATTTATAGAAAATTTACCACTTTGCTGGTTGTTGGAAAGATTTCCTTCATTTCCTTTTTTTATGGATATCAAAAGGTAGTTCAGTTCTTTGTAGACAGCAGTATTATTCATTACAACCGCTTTGAGCTTAATCTGGTTTTCCAGAAAGCTACTCTGGATTTTAGCGGTTACTTTTTTATCCTCCTGCCCATAAGCCAATACAGACAGGACGATAAAAAAAGTGCTCAGACTTAGGGAATTTAAAAGTTTCATCACATGTGTTTTAATAATTTCTCATGAAAACTGTTTTATTGTCTCCCTTTACATTGATCTGAATTCCATCAGAAATACTGTTGCTTCCCGTAATATCAATAATATTATTACTTCCTTGTGTCGTAATGACAGTTTGGGTTTCTTTATCTGTGAATGAGTTGATAAATAAAAGAGCATTATAGTCCCCCAACTGTTTTACAATAATAGTAGTTCTTGCATTAAGAGAAAGCTCGGCATTATTATGATCCCCTACCTGAATGATATCGGAATAATAGGAGCCCTGATCAATGGTCTGCCTGGTTATAAGATTGAAGACTGTATTACTATTCACCTTATCCCAGTCAATTTCCTGAGCATGCAATGGCAATAACGCAATTAGAGCTAGAATACTCCATCTTAAGTTATACATGGCATTTTATTTTAATTAAAGGTACATTAATAGAGAATCGAAAAAAACACGCCCAGCAGGTACTGATGTAAAATCACGGTTTCTGGGTATATTTCTGGTAGTAAGCCAAAAAAGGAGAAACCACCCTGTAGTTCCTCCTTATTTTTAAAGATTTACAGTATAAAAAAGGGCTTAATTGGACTGATTCACAATCATTGAGTTTCCATTACCTACCTGAGTTCCTAGATGGAAGTGAGAATCACCAGTTTGAGTGATCCAGCTAAAGTTACCATTACCCATCTGTAAGTCAATAGCTGTATTGGAATCTCCTAATTGAAATTGGTATAATTGGTTAGCGTTACCAACCTGTATTCCTACGGCAGTGTTATCATCTCCAACCTGAACAGCAGCGGCAACGTTATTGCTACCAAATTGAGTATGGTTTGCAACATTATCATTACCATCCTGATACTGAACAAGGAAATTATTAGATCCCACCTGAAGTCCGTCTGCTTCATTTCGTCTTCCTAACTGAACCTGAAAAGCAGCATTACCTGCTCCTAACTGGATCGCTGAAGCATCATTTCTTCTTCCATCCTGATACTGGACTACAGAGTTCCCTAAACCTATCTGTACTGAAGATGCATTATTTCTTCTTCCGATCTGAGTTTGATCTGTAGAGTTAAGAACCCCAAGCTGCCAAGTTGAAGCAGAGTTTCTGTTTCCCAGTTGGTTTACATTATTTGAGTTTGCAATACCAATCTGATCTACGTCTATTGAGTTTCTGTTTCCGGTACTTACTGCAGTATTCATATTTAAGATACCTACCTGATCAATATCTGCAGTATTCCGATTCCCTGTTTGTGTTAAGGAATTAATGTTCAAAAGACCTGTTTGGTCTACAGTAGCTGTATTCAAGTTTCCAGTTTGAGTAGTTACGTCAATATTAAATTGAGCGAAGCTGAAACTCATGGCGATTAGTGTAAACACACCTGCAAGTAAATTTTTCATTTTATTAAAAATTAATTGGTTAATAGTATGACAAAGGTATACGCTGCACCAAAGTGAAAAACCACCATCAAAGTGTAAATTCTAAAAATCACCATATACAGTTCTTAAAGTCACCATTTATGGGTTTTAGAAAATCATGGGTTTCAGTTACGTGAAAATACGGTATTGATTACAGAAATGGGAATTCAGCAGGAGATTATCCATTCACTTTACTCGTCAATTGTTCATCAAATACGTATTCATTATTCATTTTGCAAAACAAAAATTCACTATTGATATGTAAAGTTTAAAGTACTCTCTGCTATTATTAACATCCCAATTTTTATTCAACACAAGATTCATCTGAATGCTTACATCTTTTACTCCTATCTGCTACATTGGTTAATTAATGTTAAGGCTCTTATTTCTTCAAGAATATATTGTTAAATTTGAGGTATGGAAAATTTTGGAAAAGATTTATTAAGGAAAATAAAAAGTGTAGAACTTCCCGGTGAACACGCCCATGGAGTATTCTCACCTCCCTCCCGTCCCGTTTTCACCTATGACGAAGTACTAGCAAAAAACCCTAAGTTTGCGGCAGTCAATATTGTATTATATTTAAGGGACAACGAATGGTATTTTCCACTGATCCAAAGGACTATTAATGAACACGACAGACATAGCGGACAGATCTCATTACCTGGAGGAAAGCGCGAGGAAATGGACAGGGACTTTGCTGAAACAGCTGTTCGGGAAACCTCTGAAGAAATTGGGATAGATAAGCATTATGTACGCATCATCAGAGAAATGTCTCCCATCTATGTTCCACCAAGCAATTTCTACGTATATCCTTATATCTCATATACTAAAAAGAATCCTGAATTTATTCTTCAGCAGAGTGAAGCCGTGGAATCTATTGAATTCCCTATCACTTCTTTCCTAAATCTGTCGGATACCCCTGAAATTATGGCGCTTCCGAGTGCAGGAGGACATGAAGTCCCTGTTATTAACTTCAATGGATATATTATCTGGGGAGCTACAGCAATGATATTAAGTGAATTCAGCCAGTTGCTGAAAAAAATGTAACTTTGCACAACCGTGTTTAATTGAGAGATGGCGAAGAAAAATATTTTCACCGATGCATTCGGAACACCTTATTTTTTGAAAAGGTTTATTATTTTTATTTTAGGAGTTGTATCATACAGAAGATTCAACGGCTTTAATAAGTTAAAAATAACCGGTACAGAACACCTTGTGGATCTTCCGGACTCTAATGTACTGTTTGTATCTAACCATCAAACTTATTTTGCAGATGTAGCAGCCATGTATCATGCTTTCTGTGCCGTAAATAACGGATATTTGAATACAATCAAAAATCCGATCTACCTGTTGAATCCAAAAATTGATTTTTACTATGTAGCGGCTGAGGAAACCATGAATAAAGGTATTCTTCCTAAAATTTTCAAAATAGCCGGTGCCGTTACGGTAAAAAGGACTTGGAGAGCAGAAGGAAAAAATGTCAACAGAATGGTAGACATGAGCGAGGTAGACAATATCATGAAAGCACTGGACAACGGTTGGGTAGCTACTTTTCCACAGGGAACAACATCTGCTTTTGCCCAGGGACGAAGAGGTACCGCCAAATTGGTAAAAAACCAACGTCCTATTGTTATTCCAATTAAGATCAACGGTTTCAGAAGAGCATTTGATAAAAAAGGACTCCGCGTAAAGGTAACTGGTGTAAAACCTACGATGGAATTCAAGGCTCCTCTGGATATCGATTATGATAATGAAAAAGCACCGGAAATTCTATTGAAGATCATGACTGCCATTGAGCAGACTGAAGACTTCAACCTACTACACAATTATGATGAAGAACTTAAAGCTAAAAAATTAGAACAAAAGGACTCAAATAATTAAAATTATGAACAGAATAATTGGAATCTTATTCGCCATCATAGTACTCGTTTCATGCAATAGCCAAAAGGTATATTCGGATTTTGATATCAGCTATTCGAAGAGTGGAGGTTATGCTCCTGTATATGAAAACCTGCTTATCAAAGGGAATAATGTTCATTATTCTTTTGAAGGCCAGGGGAAAAAGTATAAAGAAGATTTTAAAATCTCTAATGAAGATTTGAAGAAACTGGATCAGGTACTTTCCCAAAATAACTTCAGAAGAATACAGGAAGACCGTAAAAAACTTTACGATAATGTTTCAATTTCGATTAATGTGAAGAAAGGTCCAAACGAAGGCAGTAAAACAGATGCCAGCTTGATTATTCCAAATTATCAAACAAACTGGAACAATATTCTGGAGGCTTTCCAACAGATCATTAATACTAATGTTAAAAAACAGTAATTACAATTGAAAACCCACTTCATTGCCATTGGCGGAAGCGCCATGCACAATCTTGCCATCGCATTAAAAGATAAAGGATATCAGGTTACAGGTTCAGATGATGCTATTTTTGAACCCTCAAGGTCCAGACTGGAAAAAAAAGGAATACTTCCTCAGGAAATGGGTTGGTTCCCCGAAAAGATCACTTCAGATATTGATGCTGTCATCCTTGGAATGCATGCTCACCAGGACAATCCTGAGTTGGCAAGGGCAAAAGAACTAGGGTTAAAGATATATTCCTATCCTGAATTTTTGTACGAGCAGTCAAAGAATAAAACCAGAGTTGTTATTGCAGGTTCACACGGTAAAACTACCATTACCTCAATGATTCTTCACGTATTAAACTTCCACCAGAAAGAGGTAGATTTTATGGTAGGAGCACAACTGGAAGGTTTCGATTGTATGGTAAAACTAACGCAGGATAATGATTTTATGGTACTGGAAGGTGATGAATACCTTTCCTCTCCTATTGACCTACGTTCTAAGTTTTTACTGTATCAACCAAATATTGCTTTAATGAGCGGTATCGCATGGGATCATATCAATGTTTTCAAAACGTTTGATGATTATATTGAACAGTTCAGAAAATTTGTAGCCAGCATTACTGCAGGTGGAGTTTTGGTATATAATGAAGAAGATCCTGAAGTGGTAAAGGTTGTGGAGAATGCTGAAAATTACTTCAGAAAAATCCCTTATAAAACCCCTGAATATGAGATCAACAATGGAAAAGTATACCTAAAAACTGAAATGGGGGATGTTCCTCTTTCTGTTTTTGGAGCACACAACCTATTGAATCTTGAAGGGGCAAGACATATCTGCCGACAACTGGGCATTATGGATGAAGATTTCTATGAGGCAATCATGAGCTTTAAGGGAGCATCCAAACGTCTTGAAAAAGTTGAAAGAGAGGATAACGGAACTCTTTATAAAGACTTTGCCCATGCGCCAAGTAAGGTAAAAGCAGCAGTAAAAGCCTTCAAGGAACAATTTAAGAATGAAAAGAAATATGGTTTCCTTGAACTTCATACGTATTCAAGCTTAAACCCTATCTTTTTAGAGCAATATGACCACGCAATGGATGGATTAGAAGCAGCTATTGTATTCTATTCTGAAGATGCTTTAAAAATCAAAAGAATGGAGCCAATTTCTCCGGAATTCATTAAGGAAAAATTCAGGAATGAAAATTTAAGAGTTTTCACCAATGCTGAAGAACTTCATGCCTATTGGAACACATTGGATAAAACGAATGGGGTTTATCTGATGATGAGCTCAGGAAACTTTGGAGGACTAGATCTTACAAAATAAATTAACTTGAAAATTTGACAATGAGAGCTTTCATTTCAAATTTCTATATAAAACAAAATTCCTTTCACTAGTTGAAAGGAATTTTATATTCTTTAATACTTACAAAATAGGTTTGAAGTACAATCAGGTTCATATTTATTCTTTCCCGATCTCCTCCGATTGTTGTATGAGGTTTCTCAGAATATTCTCTGTGGACAATTCACTATAATCATGAATAGACTGCCCCGTCCAAAGTCCTACAAAATCTATATTCTGCTGATCTTTAGCCGCCTTACGCAATGCATTCGTCAATTTATTCTGATAAGGGTATGGTAAAATATATTCTGTATTTTCAACAACCTCTATGTACTTATTTCTAATTCCTCTGGCATATCGTCCTGAAAAGCTTTTCGTTAAAATAATTTCATCTTCTCTAACTTTCTTAAGCCTATCCTTCTCAAAAGCCTGTAAAGAACTTTCCTTAGATGCCAACAAAATATTTCCTACCTGAAAGCCCTTTGCACCAAGATCTTTTACCGCCCATAAAGTTTTTGCATTATAAATTCCACCGGCATATATTAACGGAACATTTACATGATCATAAACCTGCGACAACAAGGATAAACCTCCAATCTGCAGAACATGATCCGGATCAAAGGTACCACGATGGCCACCTGCTTCTGTTCCCTGTACACAAATGATATCAATTCCTGATTGATCTAAAATTAAAGCCTCTTTTACTGAAGTACAAGTACCAATAAGCACCACTCCACTTTCTTTAAGCTTTTGAATACTTTTATCATCCAGATTTCCAAAAGTAAAGCTCAGAATTTTACAGCCCTCTTCAATTATTGCCTCCACCTGTTCATGATAACTTCTTATCCTGATATTTTCAAGATCGGGAAAACTGACATCTATATGATTTTCCTTAGCCAGTTGCTCAAGAAATTGCTTGGTCTTTACAAATTGATCTTTTAAAGTATGAGTTATCTCGGGAATCTGATGTACAAAAACATTGGCAGCAAAAGGTTTATCCGTAAGATTTCTTGTTTCCCTGATCAGCTTAATGGATTCATCTGCTGAGAGATCACCCAAAGCCAAAGATCCTAAACAGTCTGCATTTGATGCAGCAGCTGTCATTCGAGGTGTACTCACCCCAAACATCGGGGCCTGAATTAAAGGATATTGTACTCCTACTTTTTTACTGATTGTATCCGGCCAAAACATAAGAATTATTTTAATTAAAAAGGTACAAAAAATATGAATCATTCAGTATCAATAGGATATGACATTACTCACACCTATTCTATCCAAGTTTTCATATATTCATTAAACTCAAACAACAATAATTCAGTTTCTGTGTCAAAATATTCCAAAGGCAATTCGTCTACAAGACTGACTTCTATTTCCTAATCCAAATTAAGCAGAAACTGCTGTGAGCCACGATCTGTAGTATCAAAGAAGATAAAATCATGATCAACTAATAATTCAGCAGCTAAAAGTCTTTCGCAAAAATCATCATACGTAGAATACGAAAAAATATAGCCACTGTTTAAAGTGACCATATTTTTATCTTCATCGAATCTTTTAGTATAAATCCACATTGAATTATTAAATATCTGCTACAGCATTCAGCATCTTCTGCTCCCATTCAGGATCCTTAGGATCAAAGAACAATCTTTTTCCTGTATCCAAAGAACGAACAACGTTCATTTCATCTGCTGTCAGTTCGAAATCAAATACATTAAAGTTTTCTTCAATTCTGGATGGAGTTACAGATTTCGGGATCACCACAAAACCTTCCTGCAGATGCCATCTTAAAATCACCTGAGCCACTGTTTTATTATACTTTTCAGCGATGGTTTTTAGTTCTGTGTTGCTTAATAGGTTCGCATTTCCATTTCCAAGCGGGCTCCACGGTTGAGTAATAATATTATTTTCTCTGTCATAAACCTGCAATTCCTTTTGCTGGAATACCGGATGCAGTTCAATCTGGTTGATGACCGGCGAAACTGTTGAATTTGCCTTTAGCTCCTCTAATTTTTCAACCGTAAAATTACATACCCCAATTGCCTTAATTTTACCCTCCGTGTACAACTCTTCCAAAGCTTTCCATGTTCCCAAAAAGTCTCCGTAAGGCCAATGAATAAGATACATATCAAGATAATCCATCTGCAATCTGTTCAATGTTCTCTGAAATGCACTCTTTGCTTTTTCATAGCCATGATCCTGAACCCAAACTTTGGAAGTGATGAATAACTCATCTCTATCTACACCACTATTTTTCACGGCAGTTCCAACAGCTGTTTCATTCTGATAAATGGCAGCAGTATCAATCATCCTGTATCCGGTTTGAATGGCTTTAACTACCGCATTCTCACATTCTTTCAGATCTTCCATCTGCCAAACTCCAAAGCCTAAAGCAGGAATATCTACCCCATTATTTAAAGTTACTACAGGTTGTCCTGTATAGGTTTTCTTTTGCATAAATCTTTATTTTAATTATTAATATAAAGTGATTACACAAATTTGCTACAAAAAATCGAAACTACGACTTACCAATTTTACTGTTTTTTGTTAAAAATTGTTATTTAATAAGCTTTTAAATGCTGTTGGAGAACCCAAAGATGCTATAGTTTTTCCTTTAATTATGTTGATAAGGCGCAAGGATTTTATCTTTGATAAAATTGAATACTGTCAATTCCCTATTATAATAAAAAAGAAGTCCAATCCCTGCCGAAAATCTTCGATTTTCTTGCGCCTTGAAAAAGTAACTTAATAATTCCCTTTGTGCCTTCCCGTTTTAAACAATTCACAATTAAATCAAACCATCTAAAACATGTTCCTAAACAATAACATCCGGCTAATAATCTTTATTTTCCCTATTTTTGTACAAATTTTAAATCATGTCACATCAAATCAGACTCGCTAATCCGGAAGATTATCCAAGAATTATGGAAATTTGGGAATCTGCTGTAAAAGCAACACACGATTTTCTTGCTGAAGAAGACTTTAATTATTTCAAAGAAGCTATTCCAAGGGACTATCTCCCAAATCTTGAGGTTTATTTAATTACTGAAAATGACAATGCAAAAGGATTTGCTTCTGTAGCTGACGGAAATCTGGAAATGCTTTTCATTCACAATGATACCCGTGGAAAAGGCTATGGAAAGACACTTTATCAATTTATGAAAGACAAAACCGGCCTTACCAAGGTAGATGTTAATGAACAAAATCCTCAGGCTATTGGCTTTTATGAAAAAATGGGATTCAAAAGAACAGGAAGATCCGAAAAAGATGGTTCAGGAAAAGACTATCCACTTATTCATATGAGTCTGTAAATGAAACAATTTACATTTAACAAAACTGCCAGAGATTCGGAAACCCCTTATGAGTTGCTCCTGTTAGCCGATGAAACCACCGAGGCTATTGACCAATACATTTTCAACTCTGAGATTTATCTTTTACATGACGGAGCTGAGAATATTGCTGTAATGGCATTACATAAAAATAATGATACTGAGCTGGAACTTAAAAATATTGCCGTTATTGAAAGCTATAGAAGTAAAGGGGTTGGAAGTATCTTAATCAATAAGGCTAAGGAAATTGCCCGTGAAAACAACTATAAAATTCTTACCGTTGGAACTTCCGATACCGGTTTTCAACAGATCAGATTTTATGAGAAAAATGGCTTTGCAACAACCGGAATACGCAAAGATTTTTTCATCAAAAATTATCCCGCACCTATTTATGAAAACGGATTACAGATGCGGGATATGGTTATTTTAGAATTTCTATTATTCTAAATTATTTTTTTTCAATAGTATAGATCACTCCTTTATATCCATCAAAATCAAATTCCTTATCAAAGGTAAATCCTAACTTCTGTAATACTTTTATGGAAGCTATATTTTCAGACATTGCTCTGCCAACAATCTTTTTAAGCTTTAACTGGCCTAATCCGTACTTCAGACAGGCAATAGCACTTTCTGTGGCCACCCCTCTGTTCCAAAATTTTTCAAAAAAACGAAATCCAAGATCTGTTTCGTCTTTAGAAGAGTCATATTTTAAGCCACACCACCCCAAGAATTCATTATTAGATTTATCAATAACGGCCCATCTTCCATACCCGTTCTCCCCATAATCCTTATAATTCCGCAAAAAAGTTACTGCTTCTTCTACACTTTCAAAAGACCTGTCTCCAGTGTATTGAATCACTTTTGAATTTTTATTAAGTTCATAAAAACTCATAGCATCGTCTACCGTAAGTTCTCTTAATAAAAAGCGATCAGTTTCTAGTATTTTCTTCACTGTTACAAAAATTTAATTTTTTCCCATCATCTTACGGAACAATCCTTTAATATGATCTATCTCTGTTTGATAGTTAGTCTTTTTCCTGCATCCGAAATAGAGTGTATTTTCTAATTTCTTCTTTCCTTCCCAAATTAGCTTTACTTCGCCACTTTCTATTTCATTCTTACATAAAAAATCAGGAACAACGGCCAGTCCGGTACCTCCTTTCAGGCAGCGGATAATAGAATTTAAATTAGGGACAATATAATTCGGACGGAAGTTAGGCTTGTGACCAAAGTTCAGAGTCCAAAACTGAAAAAGGTGCTCCATATCTCCAGTGGTTCCATACCATTTTTCATTTTTCAACCATTCCTCGATCTGATCTGCATCCCTTGTTTTTAAAACTTTATTGAAACTACCCGTATCAACATCCTTTCCTCCTACCAGAATGATCTGCTCGGAAGAAAATGCTTCGTGTTCTATATTGGGTGACGATCCTTTTTTCGGGGTGATGATGAGATCAAGAATACCTTTATCCAGTTGATCCAACATCTCGGGATATTCTCCAAAACTTATAATCAGATTGAAAGGTAAAGTAGAAACATATTGTTCCAAAGTCGTCTGAAAAGTTTCAAAACACATTCCCACACTAATGGTTGGGGTATGTTTTTCTGTAGACTTTTGAAAATTTTTCTCTACATCTTCCAATTTGGTAATAGGCTCAGCCACTGCATTAAACAAAACTTTTCCTCTTTCTGTGGGAATCATCTTCCTGCCAGTCCTATCAAACAGTTTGTATCCTACATAGGCTTCCAGAGAGCTTAAATGCAAACTTACTCCCGGTTGCGAAATAAACAAAGCATCTGCTGCGCCTGTAAGAGTACCTGTTTTATATATGGCTTTAAAAGTACGATACCATTCTAAATTAACCATTACTTTAGCTATTAATATTCTGATACAAAATTACAAAATAATTACAATACTAATTACTTAATCAAGGAGATGATACAGTTTAAAACAAGAAGATAGAAGTCAATAAACCTTATAAAGTAACAATCATCGGACTTTATTGATTTTTTAAATTACTTAATCAAAATAACATCTATACATAATCTGTCCTATGGTAATTTACAGGTTCAATCTTCCAGCTTCTTGTTATGAATATTTTTAGTCCGGATTCAATTTATTTTAATACCTCGATCATTGAATTCTGGAACTTTACCGGTTCATCTTTATGAATCTGATGTCCTGAATTTTCAAATAAAACCAAATCTTTTTTGGGCGCTTTTACTTTTTGAAAATATTCTATCGTAATTCTGGTAGAGGTCTGAACATCATTTTTACCCACAAAGAAATAAATAGGGCAATCTACTTTCTTTAAAGTTTTTGGCAGGTCAATATTCATGACTTCATTCCATGCAGGTGACCAGGTTTTTGACCACTGAAGAAAGCCTTTCTTAAAATCATCACCCGTTACATACTGCTTTCCGTCTTTATAAAAAAGCCATTTTCTTAAGTAGAACAGATCTTCATCTACCTTGAACGGGATATGTACACTTGCTAGCTCTTTAGCAGCCACAGGATCTTCTTTAAAATGATCTTTTAAAATCTGAAGCAATTCTTTCTCACTCTCTAATTGGCTAACAACAGGGTTTACAGCAAAGTAAGCATGCAATAGCTCCGGGTGATTTCTGACGATATAAAAGCCTAAAGCATTTCCCCAAGAACTGCCCAACAGATATATTTTTTTCTGTTTTAATTCTTTTCTCAAAAAATTGATAACCTGATAAGTATCTTTTCCCATCAGCTCAACTGATGGCTGAACGGGAGATGGGTTTAATTCCAGCGTTTTTCCTGCATCTCTCTGATCCCATTGAACAATGGTAAATTTACTTTTTAAAATATTGGTAAAAGAGTCTGCATTTTTCCTCATTGAACTTCCTGGTCCTCCTGATAAAAAGAGCAGTATGGGCTTCCCGGAATCATCTGTTTTAATATCTATGGCTTGCTTTATGCCACCAATTTCCGGAGTAAGCAGGGTGTCTATTTTTCCTTTGTGTAATTGGGCCATACAAAATACTGATACTAGTAAAAAAATAAAAAGGCTTGTCTTTTTCATGATTTCTAAGATTTTAATTTGATACAAATATCCATCAGATAATTTTCAGAAAAGACCGAATAAAAATATTCGAACTGATTTCATTAAAAAAACCAGTTCGAATATTTAAAAATTAAAGTACGAGTACTTACAAGGCACTATAAAACAAATAATTACAAATAAAATTAATTCATAATTGATAGGTCTAAAAAGCATGATATCATTCAATATACAGTTTTAAAACAGATTTTATTTTATTTTTCAAGCATTATTACATACCTCAATAACACAAATTAAGGTAACAATTTCATTAGAATTTGATTGTGATCTATTTCAGAACTATAAATCATCTATTCAAAAAAAACTAAGACATGAATACTTTTTCGTTTCTTAAAAAAGAAGCATAATAATCGGGAATTTCACTTTCTTCAATCTGGCGGGCTGTTTCTTCAAGAGGATAGTTCAATTGTACAATTTCAGGAATAATTCTTTCTTCATCTAGAGTTAAAATTAAATAGGAAGCAAGCCTGTTCTCTTCTTTCGATCTGCCTACAGAACCACAATTAACCGCCCATTTTTTATTTTCAAACTGCTTCTTAAATGATAAATGAGTATGTCCCATTACTATTAAATCAGCTTTGGATTCTTCCAGCATATTCATAAAAACCTCATCATTTTCAGACTCGTATAAATAAGTATCATTACTTTCCAGACTGGAATGCAACAGCTGAACATTCCAATGTTTGCGCCCTACTTTATAGTTTAACTTTAAATGGAAGGGAAGTTCTGATAAGAATATTTTATTTTCTTCCGTAATGTATTTCTTAGAATGATCAATGGCAATAAACCGGGCCTCTGTTTCTTCTTTTGAGTGCTTACTTAAAGGAAAAACAGGTAAATCGAAAGCGATCCGTTCATCATGGTTTCCCAATAAACCTGGGATACTCAAGCTTTTAATCTTTTCTATTACTTCATTTCCCCAGGGAGCAAAATCAACTAGATCTCCCAAGCAGAATTTTTGAAGGATTCCTCTTCGTTCAATATCGTTCAATACCACATCCAACGCAGGAAGATTTCCATGCACATCACTAAAAACCGCTATTTGTATCATGATCATTCAATTGGTTAAACAAATGTACAGGACAGAAAGGGATTTTAGTTCAGATATTATATGACATTTTACCATACCATCGAGAATATTAGGTACTCAGCTTATACTTCCTAAAAGGAATAATGAAAAAGTAAAACATAAAAAATTCACATCGAAAACGAATTCAATACTCAATATTTATAATCAATCATTATTCTGATACTTTACTATAATTTATATTATTTTAATTATACAAACTTCCATCATAACTTTGCAGAGTAAAATTTAAACAATCATAAATAAAATGAAAAAAGTACTAATCATCAACGGAGGACAAAATTTCGGACATTCCGGAGGAAAATATAACCAGACTATCGCGGAAAACACTTTAGAAGTTCTAAAAGCATTTGAAAATATAGAAGTAAAAATAACCAATGTGAGCGAAGAATATGATAAACATGAGGAGGTTCAAAAGTTTGTCTGGGCAGATTATATTATTTATCATACTCCAATCTGGTGGTTCCAGCTTCCGAACGGATTTAAAAAATATATTGATGAAGTTTTCACTGCAGGCCATGCAAAAGGAATCTATATGAGTGACGGAAGAAACGCTGCCAACCCTGAGATCAACTATGGTACTGGAGGAATGCTTGGTGGTAGAAAATATATGTTGACAACAAGCTGGAATGCACCAGCAACAGCATTTACACTTCCTGGAGAATTCTTTAATGAAACCAGTGTAGATGATGGGCCATTATTTGGTTTCCATAGAATGAACGCCTTTGTTTCATTAGAAAAAATGGAAAGCTTCCACTTCCATGATGTGGAAAAGAATGCCAATATAGAACGTGACATGAAGCTTTACAGAGATCATGTGAGAAATGTATTTGAAAAAGAATTAAAACCAGAATTAGTATAATGAAAATTCACCTTACAGCAGTTATAAAATCCAAAGAAGAGCACCAGTCAGAAGTATTGGAAGTTCTTCAGAATATGGTAAAAGAAACAAGAAAAGAGGAAGCATGTGAACTGTACACTCTTCATCAGGGAATTGAAGACAAAAACCAATTCGTCTTCTATGAAATCTGGAAAAATGAAGAAGGGTTGGCACAGCATAACCAGCAGTCTTATATTCAGGCTTTCGGGGCCTTGGTAGATGAAAAACTTCAGGAGAAACCTCAGATTTATATCACTAGCCTTATTTAATCATGAAAAAGACAGCATTTTTATTCCTTACCCTTTTCACCATTGGATTTATTCAGGCACAATACCAAAAATCTACTCATATGAAAAAGAAAATTTTATTTGTCGTTACAAGCCATGATAAAAAAGGCAGTACTGGCGAAAATACGGGATATTATTTAGGCGAAGTTTCTCATCCCTGGGAAGTTCTTCACAAAGCTGGTTATGAAATTGATTTTGTAAGCCCGAAAGGCGGAACACCTCCGGTAGACGGATTCGATTTAAAGGATCCTGTTAACAAGAAATTCTGGGAAAACAAAGAATATAAAAACAAAATTGATCATTCTTTACACCCCTCACAGGTTCATCCAAATGATTACTCAACAATCTTTTATGCAGGAGGACACGGAGCTATGTGGGACTTTGCAGACAACGAAGAACTGGCAGACATTGCTTCAAAAATCTATGAAAACGGAGGCCTTGTGGCGGGGATATGTCATGGTCCTGCAGGCTTGGTAAATATCAAGCTGAATAACGGGAAATATCTTGTAGACGGAAAAAAGATCAATGCTTTCACCAATGAAGAAGAAGCTGAAGTAAAATTAACAGAGGTTGTGCCTTTCTTATTGGAAAACAAACTAAAGGAAAGAGGAGCCCAATTTGAAAAATCAGGACTTTGGCAAAATCATGTTGTAACAGATCAGCGAGTAATTACAGGGCAGAATCCACAATCCGCAAAGAGCGTGGGAGAAGCCATATTAAAAGAATTAAATAAATAATTTTATAACAATAAAATGGAATATAGAAAATTAGGAAATACCGATCTTGAATTATCTGTGATCACACACGGAGCCTTTGCTATCGGTGGTAATATGTGGGGTGGTAATGAAAAACAGGATTCAATCAACTCTATCCATGCCTCATTGGATCATGGGGTAACTTCTATTGACACGGCCCCATTCTATGGTTTCGGGTTGAGTGAAGAAATGATCGGAGAGGCTATCAAAGGAAAAGACCGTTCAAAAATACAGTTATTAACCAAATTCGGATTGGTATGGGATGGAAGCAATAAAGGAAAAGGAGAGTTTTTCTTTGACGCTGAAGATGACGGAAAAACAATTCCGGTTTATAAGTTCGCTTCTAAGGAAAACATCATCAAAGAAGTTGAAGAAAGCCTAAAAAGACTAGGTACAGATTATATTGACCTTTTGCAGCTTCACTGGCCGGACAATACAACGCCCATTAGTGAAACAATGGAGGCAATGGAATTATTAATCCAACAAGGAAAGATTCGTGCTGCCGGAGTAAGTAACTATAGTGTAGCCCAAATGGAAGAGGGCAACAAAATGTTGAAACTGGCAAGCAACCAGGTTTCTTACAGCATGCTGAACCGTGATATTGAAAATGATCTTGTTCCTTATTCATTGGAAAATAATTCAGGAATTATCGTGTACAGCCCAATGGAAAGAGGTCTTTTAACCGGTAAATACTTTAAACAGGATAAATTAAAAGACAATGACCACAGAAACGGCTATTTCTCCCAGTTTGATTTAAATAAAGTAAAAACTTTTCTGGAAAAAATAGAACCAATTGCTCAGGAAAAAGAGACAAGCCTTTCCCAATTGGTATTGAGATGGACTACTCTTCAACCAGCAATCACAGTGGTATTGGCAGGATCAAGAAACGCACAGCAAGCCATTGAAAATGCAAAAGCCCTATCTATTGATCTTTCTCAGGAGGAATTGAGCTTCATCAATTCTGCCTTGAGCGAAATCTAATATTTCAACTCAGTAAACAATTCTTGTAAAAAGGAAAAGTTTACTGATTTCTTTCTTTTTTCAATCTATAAATTATAAAAAATGAAAAAGAACCTGATCAAAATGTTTGGTTTAGTAACCTTATTGACTATAAACAGCATCTCCCTAAAAGCTCAAGCCCTTGTAAATCCAGAAGATAGGTCATGGTATCCATCAGTTTATGGGGCACAAGATGAAATTGGAGCCGCCAATCTATTAACTCCTGAAGTGGTAAAACAAGCTTTAGGATTGGTAAAACAGGGTAAAACATTAGCACTTGCCGTTCCTATCGATAAAAATCTTCCTGCTTTTAGACACAGAAGTTTTAATTTGTACAATATTCAGCCTGGTGAACAGGGAGGAAAAAGTATAGGACCAAACAAATTTACATTCAATGATGAATTGGTAAATGGATGGACAGGTGTAGGAACCCAGCTTAACGGTATCGGACACATCGGTATTGATAATATCTACTACAACGGAAATAAAGCTACAGACTTTGTAACGGTAGAAGGAGTAAAAAAATTAGGCGTGGAAAAAGTACCCCCTTTTGTAACCCGTGGTGTAGTACTTGACATGACCGCTCATTATGAAAAATCTATTGTCCCTGGTGGAACAGAGTTTACCGTGGAGGATATCAAATCTGTTTTAAAGAAACAAGGTCTTACCTTAAGAAAAGGGGATGTAATCCTGTTCAATACCGGATGGCTTGAACTGATAGGTAAAGACAACAAACAGTTTCTGGAGACTGAACCCGGAATTGGAATGGATGCGGCAAAATGGCTTGCAGATCAGGGAATTGTTGCCTTTGGTGGTGATACCTGGGCATCAGAGGTATATCCGAACCCTAAAAGTAAAGAAGAATTTCCTATCAACCAGTTTATGCTGGCTAAAAAAGGAATCTATAATCTGGAACTGATTGACAGTCGTCCATTAGTAAAGCAAAAAGTATGGGAGTTTATGTTTGTACTGGGCCAGCCTCTGTATGTAGGATCTACCCAGGTAAATGTAAACCCTGTTGCTATTTATTAATGATAAAACCATTGTAGAAAGCAGAGCGATGAAACGATTCCCGTTAAAAATAAACTTCTTAATCATTAACCACTAAGATTTATTTTAGAATTAATACCCAACGGATTTACGCCATTACTTTGTGATCATCAATCATATAAAAAGCGCTTTTCAAATATTGAAAAGCGTTTTTTATAGTAAATTTCAGTAATCAGGAAATTCTTCCTTAAAAGCAATTCTTCGCCTTATTTTTCAATCGGAAGATGCGTACTCACTGCAATTCTGTTCCAAGCATTAATCGTTACAATTGCCATGATAATCTGTGCAATCTGATTATCATCAAAGAATGATTTCGCTTTTTGAAAAGTTTCCTCAGTTAACCCGTTTTGGCTAATCAGAGTAATTTCTTCAGTCATTGCCAAAAGTACCTGCTCTTCTTCTGTAAAGAACTCTTTTGCTTCTGTCCATCCATTCAGAATGAAGATTCTTTGAGGTGTTTCACCATATTTGATGGCATCTTTTGTATGCATATCAAGGCAAAAAGCACATTTATTAATCTGAGAAGCTCTGATTTTGATTAATTCTTTCTGAATATGAGTTAAAGAAGTTGTCTGTAAGTACCCCTCTAATCCTAACATCGCTTTATAAGCTGCTGAATCTACTGTTGCAATATTTAATCTTGCGCTCATTATATTATTATTTTTTGGTTAATTGATCTATACTAAAAGAATATCGCTGCTGAACAGCCAACAACAGGGCTCCCGCACATCCCACCCAAACTGAATAATTGAGTGGAGCCTTAGAACCTAATGCAATGGTCATGGATACAGCAAAAATCAGCAACAAAATGCTACTTCCATACGCTGCAATTCTAGTCTTAAATCCTACAATCAACATCAATGGAAACAGAATTTCCAGAAAGGTGGCTGCATATGCTGAAAAAGTACTCAATGCTTCCGGAAGAAAAAAGGTTAGCTGTCTTGTATATTCTTCAAAACTGGCCATGCTTCCCCACGAGGAATTTTCTTTGCTCCACCATCCAAATCTGTCTGCCACTGCAGAAAGCATCGTTACAGAAAGAGCAAGTCTTAAAAATAACTGCGGAAATTGATTCTGTGTATCTGTCATTGTATTGGCTTTTAATCACATGACAAATTTCCGATTTATAATCCGTAAAAAACTTAAACTGGTTTAAGAACGTAATTTCGCTTTGATTTCACTTAAATATTCAGGAGTAAAACCAAGGAAAGAGGCCACCAGATATTGAGGAATCCTTTGGATAAACCAAGGATACATTGTACTGAAATGCACATAATATTCTTCTTTTGTCATCTCATAAATATAACGGATTCTTTTCTCGGCAGCAGCATAAGCGGTTTGGTACACCATTCTGAAATAGCGCTCCATAATGGGATGCTTTTTCAATAGAAATTCCTGAGACTGAAAATCAATGGTTAAAATTTTAGAATTTTCTACAGACTGAATATTAAAGCTTGATTTCATCTGTTTTTCAAAAGCAAAAGTATCTGACATCCACCAATTTTCTATAGCAAATTCTGTAGTTTGTTCTACTCCTTTTTCATTGACAAAAAACTTTCTCAGACATCCTTCCAAAACGAAATACTTAAACTTACAGACATCACCCTCAAGCATCAGGTTTTCTTTCTTTTTCACTTTTAAAACCTGGAAAAAAGAAATGATGGAAGCAAATTCCTCGTCATTGATTGTAATGAATTTATCTAAATGTGCTTTGAAGGTTTCCATTGTAAAATTTAGTAACCAAACTTAACTTTATTTTTTTAGTTTTACAACGAGAAAATATTGAATCATGGAAATCATTGCTAAAATTCTGATCGCAGTCGTTGCACTGGAACATATTTATATTCTTTGGATGGAAATGTTTGCATGGGAAACAAAAGGAAAAGAAATTTTTAAAGCTGCTCTTCCTGCGGAAATGTTTAAACCCACCAAAGGATTGGCTGCCAACCAGGGCCTTTACAATGGTTTTCTGGCTGCAGGATTGATCTGGTCATTTCTGATTAAAGATTCGCAATGGCAAACGAATATAGCACTCTTCTTTTTAGGATGTGTAGCCATAGCAGGAATCTATGGGGCTATTTCAGCGACTAAAAAAATATTTTTCGTTCAGGCTTTGCCTGCTATCCTAGCCATTATTGCCGTTTTGTTGAAGTAATTTCATTGGCCGTATTTTTAAAGATCTTCTTAAAAATATTTACATGATCAATACCCTCTTACTTTTTATGATAAGGGAAAAATTGCTATGACTATCTCCTTCTATCATCAGACTTAAAACCAGCTTTTTACGTCTCAAAAAATCCATTTAATATAAAATTCGTAAATTTGCATCGTCATAAAAGATTGATACACAGTTTTTTTATATTGACCTGCATTGTGATGAAATGCAGAAATTCAAGTTGTTCAGTACACATATTCGTAATTACTTCATCAGTAATTTAATTGTAGAATCTATGTAAAAGATTAAATTCTTTTTACATGATACACTCTTCTTCTAGAGTATAATCTATTGAAATATTTAAAATAAACATAAGGCCTTAGATGCTTTGTGGTCTTATTTTTTTTGTAAAAAGCTTCTATCATGATAAGAAGCTTAGTAGATTATTTTATGCTATCATCATCAGAACAACAACATAAAATAAGATATAATGAATTGGTGTACAATTCTTTATACCATTGATTAAAAAAATCTGAATATGGAAAAAAATGAAAACAGTAGAAAAGTAAAACTTAAAGTTGAAGATCTGACTATTATTTTTGGTAAAAACAAAGAGAAAGCACAGGAACTTTTAGACAAAGGTTTTTCCAAAAAGGAAATTCTTGAAAAAACTGGCTGCACCATAGGAATCAATAAAGCAAGCTTTGAAATCTATGAAGGTGAATTCTTTGTCATCATGGGATTGTCAGGAAGTGGAAAATCTACTTTACTGCGCTGTCTAAACAGACTGAATGAGCCTACTTCAGGAAAAGTATACATCAATGACGATGATATTACCAGTAAAAACAATAAAGAACTTCTGGAAGTAAGAAGAACGGAAATGAGTATGGTGTTTCAAAAATTTGGATTGCTGCCCCATCATACTATTTTAGACAATGCTGGTTTTGGACTGGAAATAAGAGGAGAAAACAAAGTTTCCCGTGATGAAAAAGCACAGAAAGCACTGGACATTGTAGGATTAAATGGTTTTGAGAACCAGTATCCTTCCCAACTTTCAGGAGGAATGCAGCAGAGAGTAGGATTGGCAAGGGCTTTGGCCAACGATCCTGAAGTGTTGCTAATGGATGAAGCTTTCTCCGCACTGGATCCTTTGATAAAATCTGAAATGCAGGATCAAATGCTCGAACTGCAAGATACATTGCAAAAAACCATTGTCTTTATTACCCATGACCTGGACGAAGCCATTAAAATTGGAGACCGTATCGTTATTATGAAAGATGGTGTCATAGAACAAATAGGAACAGCCGAAGACATCTTAACCAATCCTGCAAGCGACTATGTAAAAGCATTTGTAGAGAAAGTGGATCGTAAAACAATTATCACCGCCAGATCTTTGATGTTCGACAAAGCTACGGTGGTACGTTTCAGAAAAGACGGTCCTGAAGGGGCTTTAAGAAAAATGAGAGCAACAGGGTTGGAAAACTTACCTGTCGTAGATTTTCAAAATAAATTTCTCGGATTTGTGACCCTTAATGATGTCGTTCGAATTGCAAAAAAGAAAGAACCTACCGTAGAATCAATTATCAACAGCAACGTTCCCTCAGTCTATCCTGAAGTTACTGTAGAAGAAATGCTACCGTTAATTTCAGGAAATAAATCGGCTATCGCCGTGGTAGACGAAAACAATAAATTTTTAGGTCTTATCACCCAATTATCTCTCATCATAGAAGCTACTAAGTTTAACGAAGAAGAGATCATTGAATTAAAAGAAATCGCAAACAATCAATAAGATGAATAAAACTATAGATATAGGTCAATATGTAGAAACTGCAATCAATTGGCTCACAGAAAATGGAAAACCTGTATTTGATGTCATAAAACATTTGGGAAACTCTTCTATTATGGGAATTGAATGGGTTTTGGTACACACTCCTTTTTATGTTATCATTCTCTTTTTTACGCTGCTGGCATTATGGAAAGCCGGAAAAGGCATTGCTGTCGTTACTGCAGCCGGTCTGAGTTTAATATTTTTAATGGGTTTATGGAAAGAAACCATGGAAACCCTGGCCCTTATTTTTGTAGCAACCATTACGGCCCTTATTATTTCTATCCCTTTGGGAATTTGGGCTGCCAAAAGTACAATAGCCGCAAAAATTATCCGTCCTTTACTGGATTTGATGCAGACAATGCCAGCATTTGTCTATCTGATTCCAGCTGTACTGTTTTTCAGTATTGGTAAAGTACCCGGAGCTTTTGCAACGATCATTTTTGCAATGCCGCCTGCGGTACGATTAACGACATTGGGAATTGAAGCCGTTCCGAAAGATATCGTAGAAGCAGCCAGAGCTTTTGGAGCTACCAACCGCCAAATTCTGTTTAAAGTAGAACTTCCTTTAGCCATGAAAACGATTTTAACAGGGATCAATCAAACCATACTCTTATCCCTATCCATGGTTGTTATTGCAGGAATGATTGCTGCAGGCGGTTTAGGTGAAAAAGTATTGGAAGGAATTAATAATCTGGATATCGGATTAGGATTTGAAAGCGGTTTATCCGTTGTGATTTTAGCCATTATCCTTGACCGGATTACCCAAGGATTTGTAAAGAAAAAACAATAAGATGAAACAATTAAAATATTTATTTTTTCCCTTTTTAATAGTGGTATTGGCTGCCTTACATTCGTGTGAAAATATAAAAAACTCTAAATATATTACCATAGGAATGGTAGATGGCTGGGCGGAAGATGTTGCGATGACCCACGTTGCTAAAGCCATTTTGGACAAACAGGGATATCACGTCATTATTCAAAAAGCCTCTACGGATATGATCCTGGCTTCGATGAATAATGAAGATACAGACCTTTTCATGGGAGTTTGGCTTCCTTACACCCACGCTAAAAAACTAGCTAAATTCCCAGGACTAGCTCATCTTGGAACCAATTACAACAACGGCCGTATAGGATTAGTCGTTCCCGAATATGTTCCGGTGCATTCCATTGAAGAGCTCAATCAACATCAGGAGCAATTTGATCATAGAATCATCGGGATTGAGAAAGGAGCTGGATTAACAACCGGAACGGATAAAGCCATTATTGATTATAAACTGGATTATAAACAGATCAACTCCTCTACCATTGCCATGATCACCGAGTTACAAAATGCCATACAACGCAAACAATGGATAGTGGTAACAGGATGGCAGCCGCACTGGATGTTTGGCAAGATGAAGCTTAAGTTTCTTAACGATCCCAAAAAGATTTTTGGTGAAGCAGAACAGATTAAAACATATGCCAGAAAAAGCTTTGGTAAAGATCATCCGGATTTAGTCAAGTTCTTTTCCAAAGTCCATTTTGATGATGAAACGATGTCTGATCTTTTAATGAAAATGGAACAGAGTAAAAATAAAGAAGCCACTGCCAAAGAATGGGTAGAAAACCACTCTGAACTGGTCAAATTATGGCTAGATAAAAATTAATATAACGATACAGTTTGGTATTACTTAAAATCCTCAACTCTACATGAGTCTGAGGATTTTTTTATTGATACCTCTATGATTCAGAAGAATTCATAGATTCTTTGATTTTTTCCCGATGAAGTATGCCCCAGTTAACCAACGTTTCTGTCACCGGAAAAACAGATTTCCCATACTCTGTCACTGCATAGGTTACCGTGATGGGTTTCGTATCCTGAATCGTTCTAGTGATCAGGAGGTTGGTTTCCAGTTCCTTTAATTCTTTACTTAGCATTTTGGCGGAAATTCCGTCAATGCCACGTTCCAGTTTTTTAAAATGAATTTGCTGATCAGTTCTGTTGGTTAGATATCGCAGAATCATCAGTTTCCATTTTCCTCCCAATACATCCAGACTGTCCCGCATTGCAAATAATTCTTCTGTACAGGTTGCTTCTCTTTCGGTTCCGTTTTCAATAATTTTTGCCATAATAGTTTCATGAAGGTAACTAGTTACCAATTGTTAACTAGTAGCAAATATAAACTATTCCCGTTTTACATTTGTACATCAAATAAACAGTATGAAAGCAATTATTTTAAATGAAAAATTTCAGCTTGAAGATGGAATTACAGATCAACCAGAGCCTAAAAACAATGAAGTCTTAATTCAAATCAAAGCAAGTGGTTTCAATCCTATCGATTATCAAATGCTGGAAAATGAATTGGAACGAAAATTAATCAAGTCACCCATATTAGGACGTGAGTTATCAGGAATTATTGTAGAAAAAGGAACGGATGTCACTCAATTCAACATTGGAGATGAAGTATTTTGTGGAAGCGGTTCTATGGGAAGTAATGGAACTTATGCAGAATACATCTCAGTTCCTGAGTCTATTGTTTCCCTTAAACCAAAAAATATTTCGTTTGAGCAGGCGGCTGCTATACCATCAGCAGGACTTACTTCGCTGCAAATTTTTAACCGTTTACAATTACAGCCGGAGCAAACCATTCTTGTAACCGGAGCAGCCGGAGGAGTTGGATCATTTTTAATCAAAATTTTACTCGCTCATCATATTCAAAATTTCATTGTAACGGTGGGCGGTGAAGAAAACAGGCAGATGCTCCTCAATTTAGGAGTAAAAGACAATCAGATTATCAATTACAAACAGGAAAACCTGGCCGAAAATATTTTAAAAGCCAATAATAATCTTCCTTTTGATATTGGAGTTGATCTCGTAGGAAATTATATGTCGGAAATCACAGCCGATGTTTTAAAGATCAACGGAACTTATGTAGATGTGACCGCTTTAGTAACAAAAGATGCCCATGAAATGCTCTTCAATAAAGGATGTCTGATTATGAATATCTCCAATTATAGCTACAGCATGATCAAAAAATATGATTATTACCAAAATAGCTTGATCGAAATTAAAAACCTGATTGAAAGCGGAGCTATCCCACCACCACAACACAAAGTAATAGGAGATCTTTCCCTTAAAACAGTTCTTCAGGCGCATTCTATACTTAAAAACAACCAGACACAAGGTCATAAACTTATCATGAAACACTCATCAACCTATGCATAAAATACCAAGACGTATTGTAACAGGAATCAAAAATGGAAAGTCCATCATTGTGGAAGATCAGCAGGTAAAAAATGCAGTAGAACATCTTCCGGGACTGATTATTTCAGACATCTGGAATACTCAAAAGATACCTGCAAGTCTAGATTTTGAAACCTCAATTCCCAACACAGGATTTCCACAAACGCCCAAAAACGGAACCTACTTCAGATATGTAGTTATTCCGCCGGATAAAGATTTAGGTGTTGAGTTTAAAAAAGGAGAGCCTCATCCCATGATGCATCAAACTCCAACACTGGATTACATTATTATTCTTTCCGGAGAACTTCATCTGATTATGGAAGAGGGAGAGACAATTCTTAAACCTGGAGACCTTGTCATCCAAAGAGGAACCAACCATGCATGGAGCAACCGGTCTGATGAACCTTGCATTCAGCTGGCGGTTTTGATCGATGCTGAAATTTAATATTAAAGAATTCCCCACAGATCACACAAATACCACAGATAAAAACTCACACAGATCTAGCGGATTATGCAGATTTCACATAAACATCTGCGTAATCTGTGTAATCTGCGGGAAATAAAATATAAACAGTATTCAATTTTATCACAGATAAAATCTTTGCGCTTTAAAAAGGATTAAGGAAAGATAAAACTTTGCTCCTTTGCATTTTCCCAACCAAAACCATCCGATTACAAAGCAGAAATTTCCAACAGCTTCTGCTTCATTTTTTCAGGCGTCATCTGTCCTTCCTGATAATACACCAGATTCTGATGCTTATCCAGAAATACCCACAAAGGATAAACCGGCTGGTTTTTATTCTTAGACAAAGCCAGCGCCAGCTCATGAATTCCGGAGTTCCCGTTCTGCTGATATTCAAACTCCTGATTCTGGAAATAAATTTTCTCCCTCGTTTTCTCCGCTTCGAAATTGACAAAATAAAAATGATTATTGATCATATTAACCAGCTCTTTATCTTTACTCAAACGGTAAGACTCAATCTTACAAACTACACACCAGTCCGTATAAAGATGAATAACCATCGGCTTAGGATTTTCTTTCTGCTGAATCTCAATCTCAGAAAAAGTGCCTGTCTTCATCTGAGACAGATAAAAACAGGGCACTAACATTAAAAATAAAGCTATTTTTTTCATTTCAGGGTATATTTTACTCCCAAGAACCCTCTGATACGCTGCATGGGCGCATAGCCATAGGCTGTATCGAAAGTATAGTGGTTAGGGTTGTTGACAGGGTCATCAACATGTTTATCAAATGGGTCAAACGGCCTCATCAGAGGATCTTTAGGAGTAAAGTTGAATAAGTTTTTCACCCCGCAATACACTTCAAATCCAGATTTGAAGCTTTTTGAAACCTGAATATTCGCCAGAGAATAAAATGGTGAATACTCCGGACGGTAATCATTCGGTAAAACCGGAAGTCTCATGGGACCATAGAACTGTCCGGTGAAATCTATAGTCAGATTACTCGGAAATTTATAGGTAAGGTTATAGGTACCACTCCATTTCGGAGCGTGTAGCTGCTGTGTTTTTTGATTTTCATTATCAAATTTCTGATAGACATCAAGATAAGTCACTCCTAAATTGACACTTAAAGGAAAAGAAAAACTGAAATCCACATTCAGGGAAGCTCCCCTTGAAATTCCATATCCCTGAAGGTTATCGTAGATAATTTTATTCGGATCAGAATCAAAATCACCCACAATTTTATTACTGAAATAAGTATAAAATGCCGATGCATCAAGGTTTATCAAACGGTTTCCTACGGGTATTTTCCAAATGTAGTTTAAATTTCCATTGACTGATCTTTCCGGCTGAAGGTCTGATTTCACCACCACTTCACGGGAACCCGTTAATGCGGCATGATCTTCTGTAAATAAGTTTACCACTCTAAACCCTGTTCCGAAATTGAATCGCAGGGTATGATAAGGATTGGGTGAAAATTTCCAGGCTAATCTGGGAGAATGCACTGAGTGATGTACCTTATCATAGTCATATCGATAACCCAGTAACAGGGTGTTTTTATCATTGATTTCCCATTGATCCTGAACAAATGCCCCCCATATCGGAGACTTCATCGGTGCATTGGTTATTCCATCGGAAGCTAAAGTTCCCGGTGTATTATCATCATAGAAAGTTCTTTTGAAAGTAAGTCCGGCCGTAATATCATGCTTACCAAAACTTCTGTCCCAATAGGTTTGTACAAAAGCTACTTTCTGAAGAGCATTGAAAGGATTGGATCCATAAAAGGAGTTCTGGTCATGATAATTATAGGAAAACTGAGTAACAATATGTTCTTTCATAGGCCATTCATATAACCCAAAGACTTCTGCCCTATTGGTATAAATACTTTCCGCATATACCTCATCACTTCCACGCAAAGATCTATTCCATTGCATTTCTCCTCCGAAGCGGTCTTCATACAAGTATCTCATGGCAAAACTTGCCTGCCTGTTTTCCTTTCTTTTAAAATTCCACTTGTTGAACACGGAGATTCGGCTTTGTAAAGTGGTATCCGTGAAATTATCTTTATTCTGATCTATTCTTTCCTGAAAACTGAAGTAATTTAAACTTAGCAATGAAGCGGCATTCTTTCCTATGTTAAATTTTGTGGACAAATCAAGGTTATTTTCACTCCACGTACTGGTCATCATATCTACACTTAGTTTAGGAGCTGTTAATGCATTTTTGGTGATAATATTAATCACTCCACCCATTGCTTCAGAGCCATAGATAGAAGACGCAGGGCCTTTTACTACTTCTATTCTATCTACCAGACTATTGGGGATACCACTTAATCCGTATACTGTGGAAAGTGAGCTTACTATCGGCATTCCGTCAATCAGAATCATGGTATAAGGACCTTCCAAACCATTGATATGAATATCCCCAGTATTGCATACGGAACAATTTAGCTGTGGTTTTACTCCATTGACCATGGCAATGGCTTCAAAAATACTTGGAGTAGGATTTTTCTGAAAAAATTTCTGGCTATAGATTTCCACGGCAACCGGGCTTTTGGATCTGCTCATGGGTTTTATAGTACCGGTTACCACTACATCCTCAATGCTACTTGTCTTGATCTCTTTCTTGAAAACCTTTGTAGAATCTGTGTTTTTATGTTGATTTAAACTTAAACTATCCGTCTCTTGTGCAAAACAATAGGAAGATAAAAAAGTAATAGAAAATAATATTCGCTTCATGAAATTAAAATTGTTAGACAAATCTAACAATTATTTTTGAATTACAAAACTATCTGAAAAATATTAGATGAATTCAATTCATGAAAAATGATTAAATTTGAGAAACTACATATGAAAGTAAAATGAGATATCATCTAGCGGGAAGCATCCCACCAAAAAGACACACTATCTTTAAGTCTCCAGAGGATAAATTTTACTATGAACAGCTTTTCGGAACTGAGGGCTTTCACGGTATTTCTTCTCTATTATACCATATTCACCGTCCTACACAGATTAAATCAATTGGAGAACCAAAAGATGTAACTCCTAAGATTGCGGTAGAAAAAAATGTTGCTCCAAGAATGTTTAAGGGAATGAATGTAACTCCCGAAGATGATTTTATGGACAGCAGAAAGATCCTTTTGATGAATAATGACCTGAAAATGGGATTGGCAAAGCCAAGAAAATCAATGGATTATTTCTATAAAAATGCAGAATGTGATGAGCTTTTATACGTTCATCAGGGAACCGGAATTTTAAAAACTTTTATAGGAGATCTTGAATTTGTAACCGGTGATTATCTCATTATTCCAAGAGGTACAATTTATCAGGTGGAGCTTAGTTCTGATGATACTGTATTCTTTGTACTGGAAAGCCACTCTCCTATTTATACTCCGAAGAGATACAGAAATGAATTCGGGCAACTTCTGGAACATTCTCCATTCTGCGAAAGAGATATGATTGCTCCCGTTTTTAAAGAGCCAGTAGATGAAAAGGGAGAATTTTTAATTAAAGTAAAAAAAGAAAACCAGATCACAGATTTCATCTATGCCACACACCCATTTGATGTCGTAGGCTGGGACGGATATTTTTATCCTTATAAATTCAATATTAAAAACTTTGAACCTATTACAGGAAGAATTCACCAACCCCCTCCGGTTCACCAGAATTTTGAAGGGCATAATTTTGTAGTTTGTTCATTCTGTGCAAGAATGTATGACTATCACCCATTGGCTATTCCTGCTCCTTATAACCACTCCAATATTGATTCTGATGAAGTGTTGTTCTACACAGAGGGAGACTTCATGAGCCGTAACCATATTGACCTTATGGACTTCACTCTTCACCCTGGCGGAATTGTACACGGACCTCACCCAGGCGCTATGGAAAGAAGTATTGGTAAAAAATTCACTGAGGAATATGCCGTAATGGTAGATCCTTTCCGTCCTTTAAAAATCACAGAAGAAGCTTTAAAAGTGGAAGATCCATCTTATAAAACTTCATGGTTGGAATAGTTTCATCTTGGAAATAAACAGGTTTAGCTCTTTCACATCAAATACAAAAGTCACAATAGTAAAGAGCCTAAACAATTTTATATAAAAAGTATTACTAATTACATACAAAAGACGCTTTAAATCCTTTATTTAAAGCGTCTTTTTTCGTAAATTTGTAAGGCATGGTTAACATCTGTAATCATCATTATTTTTCATAACAAACCCTAAGTAATGGTGGTTAAATCAAAATCAATATTACATGTTAGAAAGAATCAGATTAGAAAGTCTACACCAAAAGGTAACAACAGCTGAAAATGCTGTAAAAATGATTAAAGACGGTATGATCATAGGATCTAGCGGCTTTACAAAGGCAGGTGACAGCAAGGCAATATTGCCGGCACTGGCCGAAAGAGGAAAAACTGAAGACCTTAAGGTCACTTTAATGACCGGCGCATCACTAGGGCACGGTACCGATGGAAAGTTAGCAGAAGCTAATGTATTAAAGAAAAGGATGCCATTTCAGGTAGATCCCATCTTAAGAAACAAAATCAATAATGGTGAGATTCTCTTCATCGATCAGCATTTAAGCGAAAGTGCCGAACTTCTTCACACCAAAAATCTTCAAAGTATTGACGTAGCAATTATTGAAGCTGCCTATATTGAAAGAGACGGAAGCATTGTTCCTACCACTTCTGTAGGAAATTCTGTAACGTTTGCGGCTTTGGCTAAAAAGATAATCATTGAGATCAATACCGAAGTACCTGAAGAAGTTTATGGGATTCATGATATTTACCAGGCAGAAGATTATCCTTACAGAAACGTTATTCCCATTGTAGCTCCATGGAACAAAATCGGACGAAAAAGCATTCCTGTAGATCCTAATAAAATAGAGGCCATTGTTTTCACCAATCTTAAAGACAGCCCTGCAGACATTGCAGAACCGGATGAAAAAACAACAGCTATTGCACAGCATCTTCTTGGTTTCTTTGAGAATGAAGTTCGCTTAGGACGTCTTACAGATCGATTACTTCCTCTACAGGCAGGTATCGGTAAGGTTGCCAATGCTGTTCTTACAGGCTTCAAGGATAGTAATTTTTACGACCTGACGATGTTTTCCGAAGTGCTTCAGGACAGTACATTTGACCTGATAGATTCCGGTAAATTGAGTTTTGCTTCCGCTTCATCCATTACTGTTTCCAAAGAATGCTATGAGAGAGTTTTAGGAAATCTTTCAAAATATAAAGACAAATTTGTTTTAAGACCTCAGAATATATCCAACACTCCCGGACTCATCAGAAGATTAGGAGTTATCGCTATAAATACCGCTATTGAATTTGACATTTATGGAAATGTAAACTCTACTCATATCGGAGGAACAAAAATAATGAACGGAATTGGAGGTTCCGGAGACTTTGCCAGAAATGCCTACTTAAGTATTTTCGTAACTCAGGCTGCATCCAAAGGAAATAATATCTCTCACGTTCTGCCGATGGTTTCTCATACAGACCATACAGAGCATGATGTAGATATCCTGGTTACTGATGTAGGATTGGCTGACTTAAGAGGACTGGCACCTAGAGAAAGAGCACAGAAGATTATTGATAATTGTGTGCATCCTGATTACAGGAAAGAATTGCAGTCTTATTTTGACAGAGCACGTGAAAGAGGCGGTCACACCCCTCATTTACTGGAAGAAGCATTCAGCTGGCATTTACGATTCTCTGAAACAGGAAGTATGAAACAGACAACAGCCATTGAAGTTTCAAATTAAGAATATCATTACCCCTATGAAAAGGACTGAATGCAATGCATTGAGTCCTTTCTTTTTTATACATTGATCTATTCAGGTGACATGATAAAAGTCTTCTGATATCTGCGAAATATTTAGAATACGTAAAGATTATAAAGATTATCTTTGATAGAAGATAGGTATTTTATGAGGTAAAAAGATAATATTAACCCCTGTCATGAATATTATTAAAAAAGTAAAATATGCAAAATTATATAAGCGCTGAAGAAGCAATTCATACGATCAAAAGTGGTAACCGCGTATTTTTCCATGGTAGTGCATGTACTCCCAATTTTCTAATTGATGAAGTAGCAAGACAATCACACCGATTAGAAAATGTAGAAATGGTATCCATTACCCAACAAGGAAATGTAGAGATTGCAAAACCCGAATACAAAGACAAATTCTTTATCAATTCTTTATTCGTTTCCACTCCGGTACGTGATGCTGTAAACTCTGACAGAGGAGATTTTGTACCGGTATTTTTAAGTGAGATTCCAATTTTATTCAGAAAAAATATTCTTCCTCTGGACGTTGCATTGGTAACAGTTTCTCCACCAGACAGACATGGTTTTTGTACATTAGGAACATCAGTAGATATTGCAAGAGCTGCCGTTGATACCGCAAAAACAATTGTTGCCCTTGTGAACCCAAGAATGCCGAGAACCCACGGAGATGGAATGATCCACATCAGCAGAATCCATAAACTGGTTTGGCATGAGGAAGAACTTCCAACCGTAGATTATAGTTCAAAAGTAGGTCATGAAGAAATGCTTGTAGGAAAAAACGTAGCCGACCTTATTGAAGATAAATCTACTCTTCAGATGGGTATCGGAACAATTCCTGATGCCGTTTTAAAATGTTTAAGCAATCACAAAGACCTGGGAATTCACACCGAAATGCTGAGTGACGGAGTGATTGATCTTATCCAGAATGATGTCATCAATAATAAGTACAAAGGATATAACGATAATAAAACCATTACCAGTTTCTGTTTTGGGACCAGAAAGCTCTATGATTATGTAGATGACAACACTGTTTTTGCATTCAGAGATGTAAGTGAGGTTAACTTCCCAATCAACATCATGAAGAACAAAAAATTAGTAGCCATCAATTCTGCCATTGAAATTGATCTTACAGGACAGGTATGTGCAGATTCTATCGGAACCTTACAGTACAGTGGTATTGGGGGGCAGATGGATTTTATGCGTGGTGCAGCATTGAGTGATGACGGAAAACCCATCATTGCCATCACAGCAAGAACGAAAAAAGGAATCTCAAGAATTGTTCCTTTCCTGAAACAAGGAGCAGGTGTTGTAACCACAAGAGGTCATATTCACTATGTAGTTACAGAGTATGGAACAGCCTATCTGTATGGAAAAAATCTACGTCAGAGAGCACAGGAACTCATCAGTATTGCGCACCCTGATGACAGAGAGATGCTTGAAAGAGCAGCCTTTGAAAGATTTAAGCACTGATAATCAACTGGTAATATTTTAAATATGTTTTTTTATTTAAAATTAAAAAACATATATTTAACTCTATCAAATAATTCAAAGAAAAACCTTAACATTTTGGCAGTATATTTGATAAAACTCTTTCTAAAACAAGGAATTTGAAGACTATATATAATTCGATACGAGAAGAAATTGCAAAGCATTCTAAAGTAAGAAATTCTGTTTTGGGGAATGTGAATGAATGGAAGAGAAGCCATTATATTATTCTTTCCGAAATTATTAAAGATGAACTATCTGAATCAGAAGAACTTAAAGGAGGTAAAAAATTCGAAATTGGAAACACCATTTCACATGTTACCTTACAACGTTTTTTTGAAAATGACTATCAGGACAAAACCCACAATGACCTGAGATTTTTAAAAACACTAGACAAAATCTGTATTTTCCTAGGGCATAAGGATCTTAATGATTATATCCTTTCTGTAAGAGGTATACATCAACATCAACAAGAAGTAGATGATCAGTCATTTGTAATGCAGATGGTGTATGACTATTGTGCCACCGCTTTCGAATTCTGCAAACAGTTTCCTAATCATAATACTGAACTCTTCAAGGATTTAGTATTTAATGATTCTCCATTTCTGGAAAGAGTTTCTCAATTCAGTAAAGAGTTGTGTGACAAAGATTTTCATTTGGTAACCAAAAACAACCGTTCCAATTTTGAAGTATTTGACCTTAATATCGTTACTGATGAACCGGACAAAAAAATATTAGAATCTCAAGAATTTTGGAATCTTCTATTTAAAGTAGGGGAAACAGGAGAAGAACATTTTGTAAATCAGCTCAGTACGCAGATTTATTTTATAAGAAAGATAGATAATACCTGGAAGATTTGGGATAATTATAATCCGGATGCCGGAACCTTAAACAGAAAAATAGAAACCGTCTAAAAATAAGAAAGCCGCAGATTATCTCTGCGGCTTTCATGTTCGAAATATTTTTCTCTCACTTGTTTTTTGTAATACAAATGTAAGCGGTTGGTTTTAAACTAAAGAAACTTAAATATACTTAAGTAAACTCTTCTTGAACTTTATGTTAAATATATTCAATGAATCGGCAGTAATACTTTCGCAATGTCTAAGTTTTTTGTATTTTGCATACCAATAAAATAAAAGTAAAAGAGAAAATATGTCAACACTTACATTTGCCGAGAAAATTGCTCAAGCAGAGAATTTCTTACCGATTAACGGTACAGATTACATTGAGTTTTATGTAGGAAATGCAAAACAGGCTGCTCATTATTATAAAACCGCTTTCGGTTTTCAGTCTGTAGCTTATGCTGGTCCTGAAACAGGAGTAAGAGACCGTGCATCTTATGTGCTTCAACAAGGAAAAATCAGATTGGTACTTACTACGGGGCTTAAATCTGACTCTCCTATCAGTGAACACGTAAAAAAACATGGTGACGGAGTAAAAATTTTGGCACTTTGGGTAGATGACGCTTACGCAGCATTTGAAGAAACTACTAAAAGAGGTGGAAAACCATATTTAGAGCCTGTTACTATAACTGATGAGCAGGGTGAAGTAAGAATGTCCGGAATCTATACCTACGGAGAAACAGTTCACATGTTTATTGAAAGAAAAAATTATAACGGAGCATTCATGCCTGGATATGAAAAATGGGAAAGTAACTACAAACCAGAAGAAGCGGGACTACTTTATGTAGACCACTGTGTAGGAAATGTAGACTGGAACAGAATGATCCCTACTGTAGAATGGTACGAAAAAGTAATGGGATTTGTAAATATTCTTTCTTTTGATGACAAGCAGATCAACACAGAATATTCTGCATTGATGTCTAAAGTAATGTCAAACGGAAACGGATTTGCAAAATTCCCTATCAATGAGCCTGCAGAAGGTAAAAAGAAGTCTCAGGTAGAAGAATACCTTGATTTCTACGAAGGAGAGGGTGTACAGCACATTGCTGTAGCAACAAGAGATATTATCCATACTGTAACTGAATTGAAAAAACGTGGGGTAGAGTTCCTTTCTGCTCCACCAGAAGCATACTATGATATGGTTCCTGAAAGAGTGGGGCATATTGATGAAGATCTTAAAAAACTTCAGGACTTAGGTATACTTATTGATCATGATGAAGAAGGATATCTGTTACAGATCTTTACCAAGCCTGTAGAAGACCGTCCTACTCTATTCTTCGAAATCATTGAAAGACATGGTGCACAAAGTTTTGGTGCCGGAAATTTCAAGGCTTTATTCGAAGCGCTGGAAAGAGAGCAGGAAAGAAGAGGTAATCTTTAATTTTACATCAAGAATATTAAGTTTTGTCAGAATTTAGAATTCTGGCAAAACTTTTTTATAAAACACAACATATGAAAAAATTTTTAATTGGAATTTTATTCTTTGGAACATTAGGCCTAAAGGCACAATATGGATCACTGAACTCAATTCTCGATAGACTTGAAGCAAGAAGAGGCATCAATCAAAATCTTGAAAGTGTAAATATCGACAACAAAAAGTTTGTCTTCATAAAAGATGAGGCAGACCATACAGAAAGAGATTTTATTGTTATCAAAGGGAACAATGCCACCTACGTGGAAGTTTTCGATGATAAAGCTACCGGCGAAAGCAGTTCCAATGTTTTTACCGGTGATATTGTCAGAAAAAAGAATATCGTTTCCTTAAGAGCAGATGTGCTTGAGGGTAAAAAAATCCCAATGCCTGTCACTAAAACTTTATTACTGACTAAACAAGACAATATTCTCTACCTCATCGATGTCAATACCAGAGACCGATGGATTGATGAAGAATCTTACTCGAAAAAGACAAAATAAACACCTTGGGGAAATTTCTCAGGATGACACCTAATCTAATTTAAATCTAAACTTATGAAATCATTTGTAGACTATACCTCAAATTCAGATTTTTCTATACATAATATTCCTTTCGGAGTTGCAGTTTTTAACAAAGAATATATCGGATGCTGCACAAGAATAGGAGATCAGGTTATTGATCTTGCAACCCTTTATGATCTTGGGTACTTTGACGACATTGACGGATTGGACGACAATGTTTTTGAAGCCTACACTATTAATGAATTCATAGAATTGGGTAAACCTGTTACGAATGCCGTTCGTACAAAAATCCAGACATTATTACAGGAGGGCTCCACATTGTCAAAAGACCAAAAAACCATTGAAGATGCATTCTATGACCTTGACAAGGTAAAAATGATGATGCCTCTTCATATCCCAAACTACACAGACTTCTACAGCAGTATTGAACATGCTACCAACGTAGGCAAAATCTTCCGTGATCCTGCTAATGCATTGTTACCAAACTGGAAGCACCTACCGGTAGGTTACCATGGTAGAGCTTCATCTATTGTTGTTTCAGGAACTGAAATCAATCGTCCAAAAGGTCAGATGAAACCTGCTGATGCAGATCAACCTGTTTTTGGACCTTGCAAGCAATTGGATTTTGAACTCGAAATGGCCTTTATCCTCAATACAAATACAGAGATGGGAGAAAGTATTTCTACCAAGGATGCTGAAGATGCCATCTTCGGAATGGTTATTTTCAACGACTGGTCTGCAAGAGATATCCAATCTTGGGAATATGTTCCGCTAGGGCCATTCCTTGCTAAAAATTTCGGTTCATCCATTTCTCCTTGGGTAGTTACCCTTGAGGCTTTGGAACCTTTCAAAACAGCTTCTCCTACACAGGATCCTGAAGTTTTGGATTATTTGAAGTTTGAAGGTGACAAAAATTACGATATCAATCTTGAAGTGTATATCCAGCCTGAAAATGGCGACCAAAACCTAATCAGCGAAAGCAACTACAAACACATGTACTGGAATATGACCCAGCAGCTGGCTCACCACACCGTAAACGGATGTAACGTAGAAGTTGGTGATATGTACGCAAGTGGTACCATTTCAGGAAGTGATCCAAAATCTTTTGGTTCTATGCTTGAGCTTACCTGGAGAGGTCAAAATCCTTTATCATTAAGCAACGGTGAAGAAAGAAAATTCATTGAAGACAATGATACCGTTACCATGAAAGCCTGGGCTGAAAAAGATGGTGTAAGAGTAGGTTTCGGTGAAGTTTCTGGTAAAATTATTCCAACACTTTAATAATTATAAAACACTTTAGTTTTTTAAGCTATATAATAATGGTAAAATTCAGTTCACTTTAGTTTTTGAAAATCTACGATTTTCATTTTCTTGCATTATGATTACTCAAAAATTGATTAATGAGCTTTCCTACAAAATCGTTGGGGCTTGTATAGAAGTTCATAAACTGGCTGGCCCCGGTTTATATGAAGAAGTCTATCATCAATGCTTAGAAAAAGAATTTAATCTATTAGGTTTAAAATACAAAAGTGAACTTGAAATACCATTTTTCTATAAAGGAAATCAAATAGATTGTAAGGTAAAATGTGACTTTTTAATTGAAGAATTAGTTGTTTTAGAACTAAAGGCAGTTGCGGAAATTCATCAAATTCATAAGGCGCAAACCATCAACTACATGAATCTTTTAAAAGCTCCTCGTTCAATACTAGTCAATTTCAATGTCACAAACCTTTATCATGAGGGCTGTGAATCTTTTGCATCTAAGGTATTTAAGGAACTGCCAAAAGAATGAAAATCATAGATTTTCAAACTTAAGTGTCCTTTCGGAAGCAATCAGAAATAACTAAAAATAACTTAAGTGTTAAGTTTAAAAATATGAAAACAGTAATCCCCTCCGAGATAACCTCCGTTCAGCTACAGACCATCATGCAGACAGCCGTTTCACCACGTCCTATTGCATTGGCTTCTACAGTAGATAAAGACGGAAATAATAATTTATCTCCATTTAGTTTTTTCAATATGTTCAGCACAGTTCCTCCGATTTTGATCTTTTCCCCATCAAGGAGAGTACGTGACAATACAACGAAACATACTTTAGAAAATGTTTTGGAAGTTCCGGAGGTTGTGATTGGAACAGTAAACTTTCCAATTGTACAGCAGATTTCTCTGGCATCTACAGAGTATGAAACGGGAGTAAATGAGTTTATAAAATCTGGTTTGACTATGAAAGATGCAGATCTTGTGAAGCCAAAACTAATTGAAGAATGTCCTGTTAATTTTGAATGCAAGGTTTTAGAGGTAAAATCTTTGGGAGATCAGGGAGGAGCAGGAAATCTGGTGATCTGTGAAGTTCAGAAGATTCATATTAGAGAAGAATATCTGAATGAAACAGGAAACCTGGATCAGAAAAAACTGGATATGGTAGCCCGACTAGGTGGCAACTGGTATTCCAGAAGTAATGAAAACAGCCTTTTTGAGGTTCCAAAACCTTTGGCAACAAAAGGAATTGGATTTGATCTTCTTCCGGATGCTATTAAATACAGTAAAGTATTCACAGGGAATGATCTCGGAATGCTTGCCAATACAGAAATTTTACCTGCCGGAGATTTTCATGCAGATGAAAACATTCATACTGATGCCCAGAAATTACTTCTGGAAAGCAAAGTTGAAGAAGCGTGGGTTTTACTCTCCATAAAATAATATAAAAAGAAGCCTGAGATTTCAGGCTTCTTTTTACTTTCTATACTTATTAAAAGGTTTTATTTTTTTTCTAACTTTTCAGTACCTGCAATTTTTCCTTTTTCATTGAAATCTGAAATGTTACCGTCCTTATCAATGGAAACATTTAAATTATCATTTTTAGAATCGTAATAAATGCTAGTAGCATATCCCGGGCAGTCATGTTGTTTACAGCCTGTCAGCTTATAGATTCCATTTTCTGAAGAAATAGGCCCCTCTACATTGAAATTTTTTACCATCTCATCATATTGAACTCCAACAAGTTTTTTCAACCTTTCTGTGATGCTTTTATCTTCAAAGAATTTAATGTCATGAGGATACTTATCCACATTTTTGGTAATAATATTCATTGTGCCCGAAGCAGAAGAAGGTGTTGTTGCAACCGAATCTGGTTTTGGGGTGGTTACGGAGTCCTTCGGCATTACTGTAGCCAAAGTATCGTTGCTTACAGAAGATTCTGTTTTTGTTTCTTTTTTACATGAAACAATACATAATGAAAGCGCCAATGCACCTGCAATAATTTTTTTCATAATTAACTTATATGGTGATTAATATGTTATAACGTGATTTTTAGGGCTTTATTTCAAAATTCTTTTTCTTACTTCATTTTTTCATTGAGAAAACTAATGCATTTTTCAGTCACAGCCTTCAGATGTTCTGGCAGTTGATTTTCTATCCAGGGTTCCCTGGCTCCAAAGGTATGGTTGGCATTTTCAACAAGAAAAAGTTCAGAATTCGGATTCAAAATATGAAGATGCTCTGCCTGTCCGACATCTACTGCTTCATCTTGTGTTCCGTGAATAATCAGCATATGAGCCTTTGCCATCTCTGTTGCCCTTTCAACATCAAAACGGTGTATGTTTTGTTCATAGTCTTCATAAAACTGATAATAATGAGGCATTTCTTGCTTCGTGCGTCCATTCATGGCATAGTATACTCCATCTTTTTTCCAGTTTTCAAAAGCTTCTCCTTTGGGAAAACGGTCTAGTGTATCCACACTTGCCAATGTAATCAAGCCATGGATTCTTTCATCTTCAAAAGTTTTAATGATGGAAATACCTCCTCCTCTGCTGTGTCCGATGAGAATTATCTTTTCTGAATCTACATGTGGATTCTGAACAAAATAATCAATAACTACCCCAAGGTCAGAAAGCTCCTTAGAATAATTGCTATTTCCAAAAGCTTTAAGGTCAGCAAAATTAAGAGGATCATTTACTGTTGTGCCGTTATGTGAAAGATTAAACTTTACAAAGAAGAAACCTGCTTCAGCAAATTTTTCTGCCATCAGGTTCCAGGCCCCCCAGTCTTTGTATCCTTTATATCCGTGAACAAATATCACTAAGGGAAGTTTTTGCACAGTATCTTTATAAAAAGCATCAGCAAGAAAGTCTCTTGTTTCTTTATTTTTTATAGCTATATTCTTTTCATTAATCAAATTCATAGGTCAATAAATATCTTTTATATTTAAGGTATTTGTTAATGGAAATTTATGAAAAAAAACGCTGTTTTTCCTTAATAACTTCTTCTTTTATTTTAAACCCAATAGAATCCTAAGTATATTTTTTGGATGCAATTCTTATTATTTCCTGTATAAAATGGGAGAAAAGGAATTCTCTAAAAATATTATTAAAAAATAACCTTATTTTTGCTTCATGCAGAATTTAAGAACAGTGACCGTAACGCGTTACATTCTGCCACTGAGGGAGGGAGGTTCGCTTCCTGCTCTGGCAGAAGCTGATGATGATTTTAAATATGTCTTAAAATTCCGTGGTGCCGGCCATGGGGTAAAAATGCTGATCTCTGAACTTTTAGGAGGAAAGATTACAGAAGCTCTAGGGTTAAAGATTCCTGAACTGGTTTTTATAAATCTGGAAGCAGATTTTGGAAGAACAGAAGCCGATGAGGAAATTCAGGATCTATTAAAGTTTTCTGAGGGTTTGAATCTGGGATTGCATTATCTTTCAGGCTCTATCACCTATGATCCAAGTATAAGTGTTGATCCTCTTCTGGCTTCAAAGATCGTATGGCTGGATGCATTTATCACCAATATTGACCGTACGTTTAGGAATACCAATATGCTAATGTGGCATAAGGAACTTTGGATTATTGACAATGGAGCCTCGTTCTATTTTCACCATTCATGGCAGAATTTTGATGCTGCGGCAAAGACTCCATTCAAATATGTGAAAGATCACGTACTTCTTCCTAAAGCTAAAATGCTGGATGAAGCAGATACGTTTGCTCATGAAGTATTGAATGACACCCTTTTCAGAGAAATTGTTAATTCAATTCCTGAGGACTGGTTGCAATGGAATGATGCTGATGAAACTCCCGATGAAATTCGTGAGATCTATTTTCAGTTTCTAAAAACCCGATTAGAAAATTCTTCAATCTTTGTAAACGAAGCGAAAAATGCAAGAGGATAAAATATATGAATATGCGGTAATACGCCTGGTGCCTAAAGTTGAGAGAGAGGAATTTTTCAATATAGGGTTGGTTATGTTTTCTAAAAAGGAAAAATTCATTCGGGTTGAATTTTATTTATGTCCTGATAAATTCAAGCTGATGCACAGCAAACTGGATTATGAGGATATCATTCAAAATCTGGAGAGCTTTCAGAAAATTGCCCATGGAGAGAAAGATGGCGGACCTATTGCACAGCTCGACATTCCTGAACGTTTCCGTTGGCTGACGGCTGTAAGAAGTGCTGTTGTACAAACTTCAAGACCTCATCCAGGAAAATCCAGTGATCTAAATATCACCTTTGGTAAACTTTTTGAGGAGTTAGTGAAGTAACATACCTCTTAAAAAGTTCCACTATGAAATCATCTATAAATAACATATCAATCTACAGGTTTTTCACAAACCTGTTTTTTGTTTTATTGTTAAGCTCTTCTCATTTAATTTTTTCACAAACATTTTCACAGTCCCCTAATAAGGTTCCACGTATTAAAAGTACGCTGCTTCCTGAAATAGCCAATCTATCTGAAGATATTGTATATAAAACCAACAGAAAAGGAAATGCAGTAAAACTGGACGTTTTCACCCCAACAAACATTCCTTCATGTGAATTGCTTCCAGTACTAATCTATGTTCATGGAGGTGGATGGATAGAAGGAGATAAAATAATCCACTCTGATAATTATGTTGAAACTACCATTGCTAAGCTGATGGCAAAGCAATATGCTGTGATTAGTATTAATTATACCCTTCTGAATGACAGTACTCATTTTCCTCTACCATTGGAAGATACCAAAGATGCTGTAAGATGGGTAAGAAAAAATGCAGAGCAATATCATTTTGACACAAATAATATCGGGTTGTTTGGTACCTCAGCGGGAGCTCACCTTTCTTTGCTTGCTGCCTACACTCCAGATAATACTTATTTGGGTAATCCTGAGCTTTCTTCTTATTCTGCTCAAGTAAATTATGTGATTGATCATTATGGTCCTGCAGATCTGAATAAGCTTTTCCACACAAAACTTGGAACAATACCGGTAGCCATGATTGGATTAATGTCAAAAAAGATTGTCAGTCTGCAGCAAAATCTAGTGAAAGGACTTTCAGGATATGATCTCAAGAAAGACCAGGACAGAGCCATAGATTATCTTAAAACCATATCTCCTGTTAATTTTGTTTCTGGAGGAGTCCCTACTTTAATTGTTCAGGGAAATAATGACAAAATTGTTCCTTTAAACCAATCTAAAAAACTTCACAGAAAATTAAACAGAGCCAAGATACAAAACTCACTGATCATCGTAGACGGAGGAATACATGGCTTTGGCACTACTGATAAAGCTTATCTGGATCAACTTACCGATCAGATGGTGGATTTCATTCTTTCACAGAAAAAATAATATACATTACACTATTTTAATTAATTATAAAATACTGAAATTCAAACCAATAAATAAAACAATACAGAAAATATGCTAGATTAATATACATATTGATATTTTTTATTGAGAATTAATTACCTTGGTCATTAGTTAAATTATTAATAATAAAAAAGGATATACTTTAATTATTTATCAATAAAAACAAGCAATATGGAATCTTTAAATAATATCAATGCGCTTACTCTCATATTTGTATCTGTTCTTATTTTTGCAATAGCTTACCGCTTTTATGGTCTATTTATTGCCAATAAAGTTCTCCGCCTCAATGACGGGAATATGACACCTGCTGTGGAATTTGCAGATGGTAAAGATTATGTTGCTACCAATAAAAATGTACTTTTCGGACATCACTTCGCGGCTATTGCGGCGGCAGGACCTTTAGTAGGACCTGTTCTTGCAGCGCAGTTCGGATATCTTCCCGGTGCATTATGGATATTGATAGGCTGTGTTCTGGGCGGCGGGGTACATGATATGATTGTACTCTTTGCATCAGTAAGACATAAGGGACAGAGTCTTGCCACTATAGCTTCCAAAGAAATAGGAAAAGCAACAGGAACTGTAGCGGGTTTTGCCATTCTTTTCATCTTAATTCTTACGCTGGCAGGCTTATCATTAGCTTGTATCAATGCAATGCATGAAGCTTCATGGTCTCTTTTTACAGTACTCATTACCATGCCCATCGCCATCATCATGGGACTGATCATGCGCTATAAAAAAAACAGTGTTCTTTTCGCAAGTATTCTCGGAGGCATTCTTCTGGTAGCTGGGATTATCGGGGGACACGGTCTGATGCAGAATCCTACAATGAATAATTTATTTTCATGGGATATTAAAACCATTTCTATTGCCATTCCTCTGTATGGTTTTATTGCTTCTGTATTGCCGGTATGGCTTCTCTTAGTTCCAAGAGATTATCTTTCGACTTATTTAAAGATAGGAACTATTATTATGCTGGCTATCGGGGTAATTGTTATTCACCCTACCATACAAATGCCTGCTATTACAGCTTTTGTAAATGGTGGTGGCCCTATTATTGGCGGCCCGGTACTTCCTTTTATTTTCATTGTGATTGCTTGTGGAGCAATTTCCGGATTTCATGCTGTGATTGCTACGGGAACAACTCCGAAAATGCTTACTAAAGAAAGAGAAATTCTTTTCGTAGGCTATGGGGCTATGCTAGTGGAAGGTTTTGTAGCATTGATGGCACTTATCGCTGCATGCACATTGATGCCTGGGGATTATTTTGCAATCAATACTCCCAAGGAAGCTTATGATTCGTTTCTTGCAGCACATCCTTCTCTACACGGAGTAGATATTGATTATTATTCGCAGAAAATAGGTATTGATCTATATGGCAGAACTGGAGGTGCCGTATCTTTGGCTGTGGGAATGGCTCATATCTTCAATAAAATCCCATATATGGATCAGCTGACGGCGTATTGGTATAATTTTGCGATTATGTTTGAAGCTGTATTTATTCTTACTGCCATTGATGCGGGAACAAGGGTTGGACGCTTTTTTTTACAGGAAATGCTGGGGTCTGTTGTTCCAAAATTTAATGATAAAAATTGGATTCCAGGAATTATTATCAGCAGTCTTCTTTTCACATTTGCATGGGGATATCTGGTGTACACCGGAAATGTAAACAGTATCTGGCCGTTATTTGGAATCAGTAATCAGTTGCTGGCTGCCTGCGGACTTATCGTCTGTACAACAATGCTGATAAGAATGAAAAGAGGGAAATATGCTTTATGCTCAGCTATTCCGGGAGTTTTCATGGCTGGAATAACATTCTGGGCAGGTTATATTCAGGTAACCGCCATTTATATCCCTAAAGGACAGTATTTATTGGCCGTTTTAGCGGCAACTGCAATGATTCTTATGTTTATTGTATTTATAGGGGCTTTCAGAAAGTGGTATCAACTGCTTAAGATTCATACAACCGAAATTGACCATTATGGTGAACAGGTAAAAGAACTGGTAGAAAGATAAAATTTATTATAATATAAAAAAACGGATCTCAAGTTTGAGATCCGTTTTTTTAGAAGTATATAAAGTATTAAAAATTGAAATTAAGTCTGGAGAACACATATCGTCCATTCTGACCGAACTGTGAGGTGGAACGTGAGTAAACAAACTGATCATTGTTACTGGACGCAGGAAGATTTTTAGTAGGGTAAATATCAAACAGATTGTTTACCCCTAAAGTTAACCCTATGTTTTTTGTAAACTGATAGGCTACAGAAAGATCAGTAATGATCTTATCCCCTATTTTCTGATGTTCATTAAATTCTGTGATTCCATCTCCATTGGCATCCAGAATATCTGCTCCGGTTACTTTTCCAAAATAGGTATTTCTTAGGTAGAAACTAGCATTCTTCCAAGTAAGTGTATGAGAAAGGCTGGCTTTTACCCTTGGCACTGCTTCTTCCAGATAAACTCTTGATTTTTCGGAGAAATAAATCTTCTCTAACTCCGGAGACTGTAATAATCCTGAAGAATGAATATCCCCAACCTGTTTGGTCTGGTTAAGGTTAATCGCAAAGTTATTATCCAGCTTTATATCGGTAAATCTTGCAGTGTGAGAAATAACCACGTCTACCCCTTTCGTTTCAGTATCAATGGCATTGGTAAAGAACTGAGCGGCATTGATGTTTAATTTATCATAGATCTGCTTTGCCGCATCAGGAACACCTGCCTTTAAGAACTGATCTGTAAGGAGAATTCTGTTATTGATTCTTGTAAAGTAACCATCTGCAGTAAACGTTAAATTCACAGATGGAATTTTATAGGTAAATCCTACACTTGCAGATTTCGAAGTTTCCTGCTTCAGCTTTGGCATTCCCAATGCTCCTGCCACCTCTGAATCATTACTAAATGTTCCCACATCCAAAAGCACCCCGCTAGGAAGTTGTGGTGAAGTTACAAACAACGAAGAAGTCACATTATAATAAATCTGATGGATAGATGGTGCCCTAAACCCGGTAGAACCTGCCAATCTTACATTAAAATTAGGAGCTACCTTGATTCTTGAGGCCAATTTATAATTGAAAGTAGAACCAAAATCTGAGTAATTTTCATATCTCGCCGCAGCATCTACCAAAAGCCAGTTGGTAAAGTTAAATTCAACATCTGCATAGGCCGCTACTGACTGTCTGTTTTTGTTCACCGCATTTTCCGGTCTAAATCCGTTAAATACCTGAGAGCCTCCCGGAAGTGCTGCTCCGAAGAAATCGGTAGGTCTTTTCGCGGCATCTCCATCCCATATATTTCCGTATTGGTCATAAGTAGTATATGAAGCTTCTTCTCCTGCTGTCATTTTGAAGTTTTCAAAACGATGCTCTCCTCCAAATGCTACATTCAATCCCTCGAACACATCATATTTTTTAGAGAAATCTAAATTGATTGTATTTTGAGTAAACCTCAGCCCACCAGCATCAAATTCATTTGGTGAAGCAAATCTTAGTGAAGTATTTCCGGTGTTTCCGATGTTATAAGTGAAAGAGTTTTGTCCAAAAGTATTACTAAAGTCAATATGCCATCCGTCCCATTTTCCTTTGATTCCTGCAGCCAATGAGATATCCTGAATATCTGTTCCAATCTGCGGAAGATAACCGCTAGGGTATAATCCTGTAAATGTTCTGCTTTCGCTCGGTCTTCTGTAAAATCCTCCGGAAGTACCATGTCTTAAGCTGTAACCACCGAAAGTATACACTTTCCAGTTATCACTGACAGGGATTTCAGCATTCACAAAAAGCTGGTGATTATTAAGTTTAGACTGCCCTACCTGCATATTAAAATCCTTTCTCGTTTGCCCTCTGTAAGCCAGCTCCTGATCAGTGAAGTAATTAAGCTGATCTCTGGTAAAGTTAGCAGATTTCAAAACATTTTGTAATCCTGAAATGGTATTAGCTCCCTGGATAGCATTTTGCAAATCCGGAGAAAAATAGCTTACATTCTGTGCATACTGATGAACGTAATTTACGATCTGCTGTGAATTGGGAGTATCTTTAATATCGCTGAAAAGAGATGAAAGGTTCACTCCGTCATTCAGTGCACGTTGTTCAATTGCATTATAAGCATTATAAATAGGACCGTTCTCTGTTCCAGCTCTGTACGTAGGGTTTCTGAACTGTGAAGACCAGGTGATGTTAAAGAAACCACCTTTCGACCCTATTTTATTTCCATAATTCAGATCCAGCTGAATATTCTGGCCGTCAAAATTTCCGGTATGATCATTGGCTGTAGGCGTTAAATTTCCTCCATAGCTAATCTGACCTGCCAGTTTTCCGGTATCTCTTTTAAGTTCAAGGTTCATTACTCCGGCAATAGCATCTGATCCGTATTGTGCTGCGGCTCCATCCCTAAGGACTTCTATTCTGTTTAAAGCAAAGGATGGGATGGCATTAAGGTCCGTCCCTACAGTACCTCTTCCCGGTGTTCCGTTCACATTTACCAGTGCTGAAGTATGTCTTCTTTTTCCATTAACCAATACCAATACCTGATCCGGTCCCAATCCTCTTAACTGAGCAGGATCCAAATGGTCTGTACCATCTGAATTGGTCTGAACTGTAGAGGTGAAAGAGGGTGCAATGGCATTCAATATTTGCCCGATATTAGATTGAGGAAGAATAACTGAAGCTTCCTTTAGGTTGAATACGTCCACAGGCACCGGACTGTCTATCTTGGATCTTGCCCCGGCTCTTGAACCCAGCACTACAACTTCTTCTACATTATTGACTTTGTCTTTATTTGTTTTTATACTGTCTTTTTCTTGTCCGTAGGTAAATACTCCAAGGAAAAATAAAACAGAAGCGGAAAGAATAGTTTTCTTATTTTTCATATAGTTTACTCAATTAATTGAACATTTATGTTTTTTACAGAGCGCAAATGTAAAACTTATTTATTAGTCTACAAAATCAATAGACTTTGTTTTTATAAAAAATATTTATTGTTTATTTCTATCCCTTATTAAAAATACTATTTTTAAAGTAAACCTTATTGATTTTAACAAAAAAAAAAAAACGAACCCAGAAAATTGAGTTCGCTTTTAATCTTATACTATTTTTAGCTTAAATCTTTGTCAGTTTAGCATATTTCAGGATCAGGTTTTTCTCTCCTTCGTGTATGAAAACAACCTTTGCCTTAATATTTTGAGGGTCTGTTCCATCCAGAAAAGAGACTTCTCCAATTCCGAAACGATCGTGTCTCACCTTATCTCCAACTTCAATATCCTGAGAAGAGGCTCCACTTGGATTAATAATTTTTGCTGTGCTCACAGGTTTTAATTTTCTCTGTTCAGGGGCGGGTGTCGAATTATCTCCTCGGTCAATGGTCTTTTTCTCAACTCTTTTGAAAGCTTTCTGCTCAGACGGATGCTCATCAAAAATATTGGATCTCACCCCCGAATTGTTGATAAACCTTTTCTCCAGCACAGGATTAAGGAACTCAATATATTCATCATCAATCTCGCTTAAGAATCTTGATGGTTCTGCATCTGTAATTTTTCCCCATTGGAAACGTGACACTGCATAGGAGAAAAATACCTGCTTTTCTGCTCTGGTTAAAGCAACATAAAACAATCTTCTTTCTTCTTCAAGATCTTCTCTTGTTGCAGAACTCATAAAGCTTGGGAAAAGATTCTCCTCAAGACCCACCAGATGTACCACAGGAAATTCCAATCCTTTTGAAAGGTGAATAGTCATTAGTGAAACCATATCATCTTCAAGGTTTTTATCCTGCGTATCTGCTGAAAGGGCAATATTTTCAAGGAAATTGGACAGGCTTGGATCTCCATCTTCCAGCTGCATCTGTTCTTCAATAAACCCTTGCATAGAGTTCATCAATTCTTGAACGTTTTCTACTCTTGAAATTCCCTCCGGTGTCTGATCATCCTTTAAAAACTTAATTAAACCACTTCGTTTCGCTACCTCCATTGCAACGCTGTAAGCCGTTTCGGTCTTCAATAGTACCTGAAAAGCCTTGATCATGGACCAGAAATCGTTTAGTTTATTTAAAACACCATTATTTAAGCCCAACTGAGGAGCATACATCGGTAAATTATCCAGCACCTTTGAGATAGAAACGTTTTGTGCATCTGCAAAAACAATGAGTTTATTCTGAGTGGTTTCTCCAATTCCTCTTGTAGGATAATTAATGATTCTCATCAATGCCTCAGAGTCATTTTCGTTGATTAAAAGGCGCAGGTATCCAATTAAGTCCTTCACCTCTTTTCTTTGGTAAAATGAAAGTCCTCCATATACCTTGTAAGGAATATTTTTACGTCTTAAGGCATCTTCAAAAGCCCTTGTCTGAGAGTTTGTCCTGTATAAAATAGCAAAGTCACTGTATTTTCTCTGATCACGGTTGCGAAGCTCCCAGATATTTCCGGCTACAAAGTTCGCTTCATCAGCATCCGATAAAGAACGGTATATTTTAATTTTGTCCCCTTCTTCATTATCACTGAAAACATTTTTCTTAAACTGTTGTAAGTTTTTCGCAATGACAACGTTCGCGGCATTCACAATATTCTGGGTAGAACGGTAGTTTTGTTCCAGGGATACTGTAATAGCATCCGGGTAATCCTTTTTAAAATTCAGGATGTTATAGATATTTGCTCCACGGAATGAATAAATAGACTGTGCATCATCCCCCACCACACAAATATTCTCAAATTTTGAAGCCAATGCTTTTACAATAAGATACTGGGAGTGGTTGGTATCCTGGTACTCATCTACCATGATATATCTGAATCTGTCCTGATATTTCGCCAATACTTCAGGGAAACGGGTCAATAATTCATTGGTTTTTAACAATAGATCATCAAAATCCATAGACCCATTTCTGAAACACGCATCTACATATCTCTGATAAATCTGTCCGATAAATTTCATGTTTGCCTTTTCATCTGCTTCCATTAGTTCCGGATTGTTGAAATAGGCCTTTACAGTAATCAAATTGTTTTTGTAGGTTGAAATTCTGGCCTGAACTTTTTTGGGTTTGTAAAGATCAGCATCAATGTTCATGTCTTTCAGTACCTTTTTAATCACATTCAGTGCATCCTGCTGATCATAAATGGTAAAATTGGAAGGATAGCCAAGATAGTGCGCTTCAATTCTTAGAATTCTTGCAAAAACAGAGTGAAAAGTTCCCATCCAAAGGCTTCTTGCATTGCTATCTCCCACTACCTTCGCGATACGCTCTTTCATTTCACGGGCTGCTTTATTGGTAAAGGTAAGGGCAAGGATATTGAAAGGGTCTATTCCATTGTGTATTAAATGGGCTATACGCATGGTAAGCACACGTGTTTTTCCGGAACCGGCTCCCGCAAGCACCATCAAAGGTCCTTGTAAAGAGGTAACGGCTTCATATTGTGATTCGTTGAGTCCTTTCAAATAATCCATACTGCAAAAAAATTTTGGGAACACAAAATTAATGTATTCAAAGGAGAATTCAAATTTTGATTAAAGAAGTTAAACATTAGAATCTAAATTTTAGGGTAATCAGCTATTGAAACAGAGGTCTTTTTTCGTTTGAAAATAAAATTCATCAACACATGGTTTCTAACTTCTACTCTTTAATATCTAACTTCTAACCTCTATTTGTGTAACATTTAATTCACTTTTTCTACTCATTGATAAACAATTTCAAACTTTATGAAAAAACGACTTGTTTCTGCTGCTGCCGTAGCTTTCTTCGGGCTTATGCTGAATGCACAGCAAATAAAATTCGAAGAGTATGATCTTCCCAATGGCCTTCATGTAATTCTTCATCAGGATAATTCCGCTCCGGTAGTAACAACAGGAGTAATGTACCATGTAGGTGCCAAGGATGAAGTAAAGGGAAGAACCGGTTTTGCACACTTCTTTGAGCATCTTTTATTTGAAGGAACTCCTAATATTAAGAGAGGTGAATGGTTTAAGATCGTTTCTTCAAACGGAGGTGACAACAATGCCAATACAACCAACGACAGAACCTATTATTATGAAACTTTCCCATCCAACAACGAACAGCTTGGGCTTTGGATGGAGTCTGAAAGAATGCGCCATGCAGAAATCAATCAGGTTGGAGTGGATACCCAAAGAGAAGTCGTAAAAGAGGAGAAGAGATTGAGAATGGATAACCAGCCTTATGGAAACCTATTCTCAACAATTCAAAAGAATTTGTTTACCAACCACCCCTATAACTGGCCAACCATTGGCTCTATGGAGGATCTGAATGCAGCTACGCTTGAAGAATTTCAGGCTTTTTATAAAAAATTCTATGTTCCTAACAATGCAACATTAGTAGTAGCAGGAGACATCAAACCTGAACAAACCAAGAAATGGATTGCAGAATATTATGGAGGTATTCCAAAAGGAACTGTTTATCCTAAAGATTTCCCTAAAGATACTCCCATCACTCAGGAAAAAGAAGTTACAGCAACGGATCCGAACATTCAGCTTCCTGCCTATGTTTTTGCCTACAGAACTCCTGCCAATAAAGAAAAAGATGCTTATGTACTAGATATGCTTTCTTCTTATTTAAGCAATGGTAAATCTTCTGTTTTATACAAAAAATTGGTAGATCAGGATAAAAAAGCACTTCAGGTAGCTGCCTTTAACCAGGGACTTGAGGATTACAGTATTTTCGCATTCTTTGCTATTCCAATGGGACAGACGACTAAGCAGACCCTACAGACTGACATTGATGCTGAGATCAAAAAACTTCAGACCACTCTAATTTCGGATGAAGATTATCAGAAGATACAAAATCAGTTTGAAAATCAATTCGTTAATCAAAATTCAAGTATTCAGGGGATCGCAGCTTCTTTGGCAACCAACCATGTATTGATGGGAAATACCAACCTTATCAATAAAGAAATTGACATTTACAGATCTATTACAAAGCAAGATCTTCAAAATGCAGCCAAAAAGTATCTGAATTCTAACCAAAGAATCATCATCAACTACGTTCCTGAGAAAAAATAATTTACCCATGAAAAAGCAATTCACCTATATAGCAGCGGCATTTTTATTTGCAGGAATGCTTTCCGCTCAAAAAATAGATATTAATGCAATGCCAAAACCAGGACCTACTCCTGCCGTTAACATTGCTAAGCCAAAAACCTTTCAGCTAAGCAACGGACTTACTGTAATGGTTGTTGAAAATAATAAACTTCCAAGGGTAAATACAACTCTTACCATGGACAGGCCTCCATACTATGAAGGAAATATAGCAGGAGTAAGCCAGATTATGGCAGAACAACTCGATAATGGAACTACGAATCTAAGTAAGGATGAGTTTAATAAAAAGGTTGACTTTTTAGGAGCCAACCTAAGTTTTTCCTCTAATGGAGCATCTTCCAATTCGCTTTCAAAATATTTCCCTGAAGTATTGGGACTAATGGCTGATGCTATCGTTAATCCAAAATTCTCAGCAGAAGAGCTTCAAAATGCAAAAGAAAGAACTATTGAAGGCTTAAAAGCTGACGAGAAAAATGCTTCATCTATTGCTGAAAGAGTATCCAATGCTTTGAAATATGGTAAAAATACTTCAAGAGGAGAGTTTGAAACGGTAGAGTCTATCAATAAGATCCAATTATCTGACATTCAAAATATTTACAATAAATACTATGCTCCGGAAAATGCTTATTTAGTAATTGTAGGAGATGTAAAGTTTGACCAAATCAAACCTTTGGTTGAAAAATCCTTTGGAAACTGGAAAAAATCAAATACAAAATTTGCTGCTTTAGAGCCTGCTTCCAATGTTTCCAAAACAGAGATTAATGTAGTGGATGTACCGTCTGCAGTACAGTCTGTATTAGAGGTAGGAAACCTGAATACTCTTACCATGAAAGATCCGAACTACTTCCCTGCTACTATTGCCAACTATATTTTAGGCGGTGGCGGTGAAGCCAGGCTTTTTATGAACCTTAGAGAGAAAAACGGATTTACATATGGCGCTTATTCCAATATGCAGCCTAGTAAATACTCCCCTATTTTTTCTGCTGAAACAAGTGTAAGAAATGAAGTCACGGATAAGGCTATTAAGGAATTAATGAATGAACTTAATGCGATTTCTACGGTAAAACCTGAAGAACTTGAAAATGCTAAAGCAAGGCTAAAAGGTGCTTTCATTATGTCTTTGGAAAAACCTGGAATTATTGCCAAGTTTGCTTTGGATCAAAAGGTTGAGAACCTTCCAGCAGATTTCTATACAAACTACTTAAAATCCATCGATAAGGTAACTGCAGCTGATGTATCTAACGCCGTAAAAGCAACCATTTTCCCTAACCAAAGCAGAATATTCGTTGCCGGTAAGGCTTCTGATATTGCTGAGGGACTGGAAAAACTGGGATATCCTGTAAAGTATTTTGATAAGGAAGCAAATCCTGTTTCAAAGCCTACAGTACAAAAAGTGGATGCCAATGTAACCATTGGTTCTGTAGTGGATAAATACATCAATGCAGTGGGAGGATTAGCTGCCGTTCAAAAAGTAACATCCGTAACTGCTGATGCCACTACCAAAGTACAGGGAATGGATATGAGCATAAAACTGATTGAAGGAAAAGGAGGAAAAATGATGATGGAAATGAAAATGATGGGGAATACTCTTCAAAAAATCGTTTTTGATGGCAAGGATGGATATGCAGAAGCACAGGGACAAAAAGTTCCGCTAAATGACCAGCAAAAATCTTTGATGGCCGAATCTGAACCTTTCCCAGAACTGAATTTTGCAAAAAAAACAGATTTAAAACTTGCGGGTATTGAAAAATACAACAACGAGGATTCTTATGTTGTAAAAGGCCCAAAACAAACCTATTATTACAGTGTAAAGACAGGTCTGAAAACGGGTGAAATAAAAGCGGGTGAAGGAGGTTCTATTCCTACCAGTTTTGCCAACTATAAAGAGGTGTCCGGTGTAAAACTTCCATTTACCATTATCCAGAACATGGGCGGAATGGACATCAACCTTACAGTACAATCCTATCAGCTGAATCAAGCTAAGGATTCTGACTTCAAATAAAACCAATCATTTTTTAGAAGAAAAGGACTATCTCACTGTTGGGATAGTCTTTTTTATTTGTTGGTCTCTTCATGATTTTAATATCTTTTGAATCACAAATTCAATCTTTATAAAAATAATTTATGTGAAATTTCCCACTCTTTAGTGAGCCTTTCTCCCTATTTTAAGCATTCAATCATTATTTTATTTTTAATTTTTCGCAGTTGATCCACATTTCCCAACATCTTTTTTTGTCATTCAGTAAAAAAACATTAAATTTGCCCATTCAAAAAGATATCAGAATTAATGGATACTATATTTACACTATTGATGGTTCTTATTATGGTTGCCAGTGTTTTATTGGTGATTATTGTTATGGCTCAAAACCCAAAAGGTGGAGGTCTTTCCAGTACTTTCGGAGGGGCATCATCTGCTCAGTTTGGAGTACAAAGAACCAATGATTTCATGGAAAAAGCAACATGGACTCTAGGCGGAACTATCATCGTTCTTATCCTTTTAAGCGTTGTTATTACTGGAAAACCATCACAAGTGGCTCCAGGGCAACAACCAGTAAAGAAAGAAGCTCCGGCTAAGCAATCGGCTCCTGCTTCTTCTAAAACAGCTACACCGGCTCAAGCACCAGCTACACCGGCAAAATAAGAAGATTATTTTCTACATACAATAAAAGCAACTCAAATTGAGTTGCTTTTTTATTGGGTAAGATGTATGATATTTAATTTCTACTTTCTATTTCAACTTGATTTTCTCAATCTGATAGCGAAGCTTTAAGCCTGCCCTTAGAAAGGAATATTGCATTGGCTTGTCATCTTTATAATACTTATCAATAAAGATCTGCATAGCCCCATAAAAACGTTTCAGATACACCTCATTCTTTACCGTGCTTTCTCCTTTATGATGAAGAATGGAGACCTTACCATAATAATAGTTCTTATATCCTTTTTTTAGCAAGGTGTAGCAAAGATCAATATCTTCTCCATACATAAAGTAGGATTCATCCAAGCCGCCAATATTTTCATAGACTGCTTTTTTTACCAGTAAAAAGGCGCCTGTAATTACTTCTACTTCTGCAATCTCCTTTTCCTCTATATCGTTTCTATAATAAGATTTGGAATTATTCTTTTTTAAATTGGTAAACAACTTTTCAAAGGAATTGAACATATCCGGCACGGAACGTTTACTTTCAGGTAGGAAACTTCCGTCTGCATCGTGCATTCTTACGCCAAGACATCCAAATTCTGGTTTGGTATCAGCAAAATCCAGAAGTTCCTTCATATAAAACCCTTTTAATTCTGTATCAGGATTTAAAAGCAGCAGATATTCACCCTTAGCTTCTCCTATCGCCTGGTTATTCGCTTTTGAAAACCCGCCATTATTTTTTGAGGAAATAAATTGTACATCAGGAAATTCGGGGATAAGATCACCCCATGAGCTATCTGTAGAAGCATTATCAATTACAATCACCTCATATTCTACCTTTTCTACATATTTCTGAATAGATAAAAGGCAGTTTCTGAGTAATTGGGTAACATTATAGTTAACAATAATAATTGACAGCTTCATATTAATCCTTTTCGTTATATGGTAACCTATTGATAATGGATCTTCCCAATGAAATTTCATCGGCATATTCAAGCTCGTCACCTACTGAGATCCCTCTGGCAATGCTTGAAAAATTCACCTTAAAATTTTTAAACTTTTTATAGATGTAATAAGCTGTAGTATCTCCCTCCATAGTAGCACTTAATGCAAAAATAAACTCCTTTACCTTACCATCATTCAGCTTTCTTTCAATACTTGGAATATTCAGCTGGCCGGGTCCTATTCCTTCCATTGGGGAAATTTTTCCACCCAGAATAAGATATTTTCCTGTATACTTTCCTGTATTTTCAATGGCAATAACGTCACGTACATCTTCAACGATACAAATGAGTTCACCGTTTCTTTTTTCATTACCGCAAATTTCGCAGATCTCAAAATCAGAGAAATTGTGACATTCTTTACAGTATTTTATTTCGTTGACGAGATTAATGAGTGAATTTCCAAGACTTACTGCTCTGGAGCTGGGCTGCTTTAATAAATGTAATGCTAATCTTAAAGCTGTTTTTCTTCCAATTCCAGGCAAGCCTGAAATCTCATCAACAGCCTTTGCCAAAACTTTACTCGGGTAATCCATAGCTACAAAAATAAGGATTATTTGAGGAAAAACGGCACATTATACATATCTAGTTTTGGGAATCAGACAGAGATTTTGAGATCGTTTTTCTGCATAAAGAAAGTTCATGATTCAATGGCGGAGTAAAATTCATTATCGACATTAAAAATTAAAGGAAGATCTATTTTTAAACCATTGTTAATTAGTTTCTACACTTAGCTGTCTTACAATGTCTCATTTTGATCTAATATTTTTTTCAACATAATATCAGTATCTTCCATAACTATAAAAAAACCGTTATATTTGCGGCTTAAATATGAAAAAAATAAACTAACATGGTACTTAAAAATTTAAACTATCCTCTGGATTTTAAATTCAAAATTTCTACACTGGCAAGTGACTTCAACATTACGGATAAAAATGGGAATTATGTAGCATATGTACGTCAGAAAATGTTCAAGTTGAAAGAGGATGTTGTTGTTTTCAATGACGAAAGTAAAACTAGGGAACTCTTCAGAATCAGAGCTAATAAATGGATCGACTTTAATGCATCTTATTCATTGAATGACCTTGTTGACAATAAAAACTATGGTAGATTGGCAAGAAAAGGGATGCGTTCTCTTTGGAAATCAAGCTATGATATTCTGGATGCTAATGACCAGCCTAAATTTAAGGTACAGGAAGATAATGCATGGGTAAGATTTTGGGATAGCTTTGTAGGTGAACTTCCTATCATCGGAATGTTTACGGGATATTTCCTTAACCCATCTTATACTGTAACAGGTATTGACGGAAAAGCATACTTTAAACTAAAAAAAATGCCTTCATTCTTTGGAAGAAGATTTCAATTGGATAGATTAATTGATATTGACGACGAGGAAGAAAGCTTAGTAATCCTTTCATTATTAATGATGACTCTTCTTGAAAGAGCAAGAGGCTAAAAATAAAATCACAAACACATGAAACACCTAATCATTCTGTTCTCTGCACTTCTATTGGTAGCTTGTAAAAAAGATAAGGAAACAGTTTCCGGTTCTACACCGGCAGATTCTACAAACATCGTTAAGGATTCTGCAGCCACCAATATTTCATCAGGAAAAATCTTAATTGAAAACATTTCATTTCCAAAAGAAATTAAGGAATGCTCATGCTATTTTGCAAGAAACAAAGCTGATTTCGAAGCAGAAAAATACATCTATGCAGATGACGCTGGTAAAACAGCCTATATGAAGCTGGATGGTAAAAGACTGGCAATGAATCTTATTTCCTCAAGTGATATGGAAGTGGATGAAGAACTTACCAAGGAAATAGAAAGCAATGATTATAAAATCTCTGTAAAAGGTAAAAAGATCAAAGGTGAAGAGGCTCTTCTATTTGAAGGTACTCTTACCATTGAAAAACCTGACGGATCAGTCATTACAACACCGATTTACGGAGAATGTGGATGTTAATAAGTGATATTGTAAAAAATCAAAGGGGTAAAAAGCGGATTAGCTGATTCCCTATTTTGCCGTTTTGTCCTCCAACCCCATACAAAAGTGCTTCTGTATTTCACAGAAGCATTTTTTATTTCGTAAATTTGAGAAAAATAAATTTCAATGGAATTATCTAATATAGAACCGCAGATAATCTGGAAAAACTTCTCCAAATTAAATGCAGTTCCAAGACCATCAAAAAAAGAGGAAAAAGTAATTGCTTTCATCAAGGGATTTGGTGAAAACCTAGGATTGGAAACTACCGTAGATGAAGTAGGAAATGTAATTATTAAAAAACCTGCCACTGCAGGCATGGAAAACCGTAAGTCTATTGTGCTTCAGTCTCACCTGGATATGGTTTGCCAGAAAAACAATGATGTTAATTTTGATTTTGAAACGGAAGGGATCAAGATGGAAATTGATGGTGACTGGGTAAAGGCAAAAGGAACAACTCTAGGAGCTGATAACGGTTTAGGAGTAGCTACCATTATGTCTATCCTTGAAAGTTCAGATATTCCGCATCCTGCATTAGAGGCTTTATTCACTATTGATGAAGAAACAGGAATGACCGGAGCTATCGGTTTAAAACCAGGACAGCTTACAGGAGAAATTCTTTTAAACCTTGATACGGAAGAAGATGACGAGATTGACATAGGCTGTGCCGGAGGTGTAGATGTTACCATCACTCAAAATTATGCTGTAGAAGCTCCCAAAGGACAAATTGTAAGAATTGAAGTAAAAGGACTACAGGGAGGACATTCCGGAATGGACATCCATAAAGGGTTTGGAAATTCCAATATTATCCTTGGAAGACTCCTTTATATTGGATTAGAAAAACAAAATCTTGAAATCGTTTCTATTGACGGTGGAGGATTAAGAAATGCTATTCCTAGAGAAGGAGCAGCTGTTGTTTCAGTAAGAAATGCAAGTGAATTTATTGATGCTGCTACCATTCTTAAAAAAGAAATTCTGGAAGAGTTTGCTTCTGTAGAACCTGGAATCCAAATCAATATCGAAAACTCTACATCTTCTGACAAAGCTGTATCTGAATCAGATTCTAAGAAAATCATTCTTACATTAAAAGCTCTTCATAACGGAGTTTACAGAATGAGCCCTGATGTAGCAGACCTTGTGGAAGCATCCAACAATGTAGCAAGAGTTGAATTGAAAGATGGTGAGCTTAAAATCTTAAACCTTACAAGATCATCCGTAGATTCTTCTAAATATTCTACAGCAGAACAATTAAAATCTGTAGCAGAATTAGCAGGAATGAATGTCGTATTCAGCGGTTCTTACCCAGGATGGAAACCAAAACCAGGTTCTGAAATTGTACAGGTCATGGAGAAAATCTACATCGAGAAGTTTAATGAGAAACCTCATGTAGTAGCTTGCCACGCAGGACTTGAATGTGGTATCATCGGTGCCAATTATCCTGAAATGGAAATGGTTAGTTTTGGACCAACCATTAGAGGAGCACACTCTCCTGACGAAAAAGCAAATATCCCTTCTGCTCAGAAATTCTGGAGCTTCCTAAAGGATATTTTAGCCAATATTCCTCAGAAATAGAACATTAAAATAGCTATATTAAATATCCAAAGTCTTATGATTTTGGATATTTTTAATTTAAAAACAATCAACTCTCTATTAACCAGATAAAGCCTGACAGATTAAAAATACATAACATACAAAAAAATATAAGTATATTTTCTTATCTTCTTTAGCCTTAAAAAAAACATATAAATTATGAAGAGTACTACAGTATTCTGTGGATCAAGCTTTGGCACAGATGAAATTTACAGAGAACAGGCATTCTTATTAGGACAAACATTAGCAAAGCAAGACATACAGCTTATTTATGGTGGCGCAGATGTAGGTTTGATGGGAGCCGTAGCAGATGGAACTTTAAGTGAAAACGGAAAAGTAACCGGAGTGCTTCCCCACTTTTTACAATCCAAGGAAATTGCCCATAAAAACCTGACCGAACTTATCCTCGTGGAAACCATGCATGAAAGGAAAACTAAGATGAATGATCTATGCGATGGCGTCATCGTTCTTCCAGGTGGTTATGGAACATTGGAGGAGTTTTTTGAAATGATCACTTGGGCACAACTTGGTCTTCACAAAAAACCAATCGGGGTTTTAAATATTGATGGCTTTTATGACGACCTGATCAATCTGGTTCAGAATATGGTGGATAAAGGATTCTTAAAGCAGGTGAATAGAGATATGCTTCTGATCAGTGAGAATATTGATGACCTACTTGAAAAGATGAAAAATTACGAGCCGCCTACCGTTGGAAAGTGGATTTCTAAGGAAGAAGTTTAAAATCTATATTGCTTTAATATAAACAGTAAATACAAAGCAAAACCCGTCCGAAAAATTCGGACGGGTTTCTTATTAAGATTAAAAAATATTTTCTAAGGATAGGGAGCAATTTCCACTTCAAGTCCTTCCATTGCATCGGCAATATGTAGCTGGCATCCTAGTCTGCTATTATCTTTCACGTGGAAAGCTTCAGCAAGCATGGCATCTTCTTCATCTCCCATAGGCTCCAGCCCTGGGTCATTAATTACATATACCTGGCAGGAAGCACACATCGCCATTCCTCCACATACACCAATAGTCCCTTCTTCAGCCAATTCATAAGAACGGATAATCTCCATTAGGTTCATGGACATATCCGTAGGAGCTACAACATCGTGAATTACACCTTCTCTATCGGTGATTTTAATATTAACGTCTGACATAATTCTGCAAAATTAGTCAATTTTTTTCACAACAGCCTTCTCTGCTTCTTTACGGCTTCCGTCAAACCCGTCTACTCCACTTACTGTTGTATATTTTAATACGAATTTTTTACCCGGATTAAGTCTGTTATACACACTCTGACACATCAAAGTAGCCTCGTGGAAACCACAAAGAATCAACTTCAGTTTTCCAGGATATGTATTGATATCTCCAATAGCGTAGATCCCATCAATGTTCGTCTGGTAATCAAGAGCGTTGTTTACTACAATTGCATTTTTTTCAATATTTAATCCCCAGTTTCCGATCTCACCCAATTTTGGAGTTAATCCGAATAAAGGAATAAAATAATCTGTTTCAATATCGTAAGCCTCCTGTCCTTCACTCTCTACTGTAATAGCTTCTACTTTTCCATCACCTTTAATACCGGTAACTTCCGCAGGAGTAATTAATTTGATTTTCCCTTGGTTTTTAAGCTCCTGAACTTTTTCTACAGAATCCAAAGCTCCGCGGAACTCATTTCTTCTGTGGATCAAAGTCACTTCACTTGCCACATTGGAAAGGAAAACACTCCAGTCCAGTGCAGAATCTCCACCTCCAGCAATAACAACTCTTTTATTTCTGAAATGTTCAGGTTCTTTAACGAAGTATTCCAGCCCTTTCTCTTCATAATCAGCTACATTATCAAACGTAGGTTTTCTAGGTTCAAAAGTTCCCAATCCTCCTGCAATAGCAATAGCCTTACATCGGTGAACTGTTCCTTTGTTGGTAATCACCTCAAACCACTCGTCATCCACCTTTGTATAAGAAACAGCGGTTTCCCCTAAAGTAAACCCAGGTTGAAACTGCTTGATCTGCTCCATCAAATTATCCACCAATTCTCCGGCATTCACCGAAGGATACCCTGGAATATCGAAAATAGGCTTTTTAGGATAAAGTTCAGCCAATTGCCCTCCCGGCTGTGGAAGTGCATCAATAATGTGACACTTCATTTTTAAAAGACCAGCTTCAAAAACTGCAAAAAGTCCTGTAGGACCTGCACCTATGATCAATATATCAGTGGTTATCATAATTTAGATAATTTAATTATACATGTAACTGCAAATTTACTAATTTTAATGCGAAGCATATTTAATTGATTCTAAATAAAAACCTGAGATTTGTCAAATATCTATCATTTAAGATCTTAAATTTGGCAATGTTTTTGTAAATGTCTTATTATGAAGAAAATTTTAAACCTTTTTGCAGTACTTATATTCTTTTTAGGCTCTGCTCAGATTGATAACATCGCAGACGGCGAATCCATCACTCTCAGGATCCATTATGGTTTTCTGAATGCCGGAACCGCCAACCTTACCACTAAAAAGACTAACTACAAAGGGGTACCTCACCTATATGTAAAAGGTACAGGACAAACCACGGGTGCCGTAAAGGCTTTCTTCAAAGTAGAAGACCTATATGAAAGTTTCATCAATACAGAAACAGGATTACCAAGTTTCTATGTAAGAAATGTACGGGAAGGAAGCTACCGCCAGCACCTTGAGACCGCTTTTAATCATGATAATAACACCTTGATTTTAACAGATAAAAAAACACCCGCCAATGGCTCTAAGGTGATAAAATCTGTGAAAGGAGTTCAGGATATGCTCTCTTGTTTTTATTATCTGCGAAGTAAAAGTTCTGATGAATTGAAAGTAGGAACCATTATCAATATGAATGTATGGATTGATGATGAAATGTTTCCTTTCCAGCTAAAGGTAACAGGAACTGAGAACCTAAAAACCAAGTTCGGAACCATCAGTAGCTTAAAAATTATTCCATCTGTGAAAAGTGGACGAGTATTTAAGGAAAAAGAAGGAGTGACGATGTGGGTTTCCAATGATGCCAACCATATTCCGTTACTTTTAAAGGCAGAACTGGCTGTAGGTTCATTAAAGGCCAGTATTGATGATTATAAAAATGTAAAATATCCTTTAAAGTTTACTAAATAAAATAGATAACTAAGCTCTTTAGTTGATGAATGTCTGTAGTTTTTACAGACATTTTTTTATTTGGAATGTAATATATTATGAATACCAATTGTCTTTATTATAGAGCAGCAAACAAGCTGCAGTATGCAAATACTTTATTGAAATACCTTGCGTATTCAAAGTACAGCATAAGAAACAGACACGTGTAAATTTTTCAATAAGATCAGTTTTTAATTACGTTTTGTTTCTTAGGTCAGTAATTAAAAACAAAAACCTCCGGAGCTCCGGAGGTTTGATTTTTTATAGAGACTTGAATTGCTCCAAGGTTCTGATATCATTTTCAAAGAACATTCTGATGTCACTCATTTGGTAAAGAAGCATTGTAATTCTTTCAATACCCATTCCGAATGCATATCCTGAATATTTCTCAGAGTCAATATTTACATTTTTCAATACAGCAGGGTCTACCATTCCGCAACCCATAATTTCTAACCAACCTGTACCTTTTGTAATTCTATAATCTGTTTCAGAGTTTAATCCCCAGTATACATCAATCTCTGCACTTGGCTCAGTGAATGGGAAATACGATGGTCTCATTCTGATCTTGGATTTTCCGAAAAGCTCAGTAGTAAAGAACTGGATAGTCTGCTTTAAGTCTGCGAAACTTACATTTTCATCAATGTATAATCCCTCTATTTGGTGGAAAATACAGTGAGAACGTGAAGAGATTGCTTCATTTCTGAATACTCTTCCCGGAGATAAAATTCTGATAGGCGGCTGATTTTCTTCCATATAACGGGTTTGTACAGAAGAAGTATGCGTTCTCAAAAGAATATCCGGGTTTTGCTCAATAAAGAAAGTATCCTGCATATCTCTTGCCGGATGGTATTCCGGAAGGTTCAATGCGGTAAAGTTATGCCAGTCATCTTCAATTTCAGGGCCATCTGCTACTGCAAAGCCAATAGATTTGAAGATTTCAATAATTCTGTTTTTAACAAGGTTGATCGGATGTCTTGATCCCAATTCCAATGGAAAGGCAGGTCTTGTAAGATCTTCTTTTTCTACAACAATAGAAGATTCAGAAGCATTTTTCAAATCTTCTAATTTACCGGCAACAGCCTGTTTCAAGGAGTTAATCTTCTGCCCGAATTCTTTCTTCTGGTCGTTAGGAACTTCTTTTAATGTTTCGTAAAAATCATTTAGAACTCCTTTCTTACCATTATACTTGATTCGGAAATTTTCGATCTCCTCTTTAGATGCAGTATTGAAGCCGTTTACTTCGATCAGTAGTTCTTCTATCTTTTCTATCATTATTTTACCCTTTCAAAATGTTTTGCAAAAATACGACTTTTAAGTTTAATAATAAGTGAGTCATAAAAAAATCTGCCTCTTTTTCGGGAGGCAGACTTCAATCACTTATTTCACTTAAATAAAAAAATTATTTCTTTTCTAAAGCTTTAACGCTGATCTGAAGAGTAACCTCATCCTTAATCACACCGTTTTCAGCAGGAGCCTGGAACTTTACTCCAAACTCTTCTCTCTTGATATCCTTAGGCTCAGTAGCAACGCTTACTTCTCCATCTTTCACAGAAACATTCGCTTTAAACTGAACAGGCTTGGTAATTCCTTTAATGGTTAAATTACCCTCCAAAAGAGTATTATAATCACCCTCATTAGCGGGAGTAACCTTTGTAATTTCAAAAGAAGCGGTTGGGAATTTTTCAACCTCAAAGAAATCACCACTCTTAAGATGACCGTTTAATTTCTCCATATCTTCCGGACTGTCTTTTAAGTCCACAGAAGTTAATGAGTTCATGTCAGCAACAAATTTACCACTTTCAAGCTTTCCTTCTTTCACTGTCACATCTCCACTTTCGAATTTGATATTCCCAAAATGGCTTGTATTCTCAGATTTGAAAACTTTATATCCCTTCCATTCAACCTTACTGTTTAGTGTATCCAAAGTGTACTGGTTACCATTCTTGGTAGTCGTCACCTCATTACTTTCACTGGTAAGCGGTTTATCTTTTTTACAAGAAACCATTACAGCAGCAATAAATAAAGCAGGAATAGCTAGCGAAAACAGTTTTTTTCTCATTTTTGATTTATTTTTATTACTTCCGCTAATATAATAAAAAAAATTGTGTTTTCATAAAAACCTTACATTTGTAATATGCTATTAGAAATAAACAATTTATTTTTCTCTCACACCAAGGAAAAACCCTTGTTTCAAAACCTTAATTTAAGGTTTGAAGCTGGTAGAATTATTGCTCTGGCAGGAGAAAGCGGATGCGGAAAATCAACACTTCTAGGTTTAATCTACGGGCTTCTTAACTGGGAAAGTGGGGACATAATTTTTGATGGAAACAAGCTTTTGGGACCTAAAGGAAATCTTGTTCCTGGTGAAGCTGAAATGAAGTTCGTAGCACAGAATTTTGACCTGATGCCCTATGCTACTGTTGCCGAAAATGTAGGGAAATTTATTTCAAATATTAATTTAGCTCAAAAAAGAGAAACCGTCATGGAACTTCTGGAAGTGGTAGGACTTCAGGAATTTGCTGATGTACTTCCAAAATACTTAAGTGGCGGTCAACAACAAAGAGTGGCTATTGCCAGAGCCCTTTCTGTACTCCCTAAACTTCTTATCTTAGATGAACCATTTAGTAATCTGGATTTCCCAAGAAAAATTGAACTTAGGGAAAGACTTTTCAGATATGTAAAACAACATCAGATATCTCTTATTATTTCCACTCATGAACTTCAGGACATCATGCCGTGGCTGGATCAGATTGTTATTCTTCAGAATGGAAGATTAATTCAGAATGATACCCCTGAAGAAACCTATCGAAATCCCTACAATGTCTATGTCGCCAAATTATTTGGGGAAGTCAATATTTTCAGTGAGGCGGAAACCATAGATTTTGGACTCTCAAAACCAACCTATTACCCTAAAGAAATAAAAATCACCGAAACAGGTTTTGAAGCAGGAATTCTTGAAAGCAGATTTGCAGGAAATTATTATTGGAATAAGATTAAAGTAAGAAATAAGGAACTGATAATCTATACTGATGAGAAACTGAACAATCCTGTAAATGTTTCATTTATTTAAAGGTAAAACAAAGTTGTAAAAGGACGATTGGCTCGTAGTCCAAGCGCTCTTACACCAACATAACTTATACATTTTCAATATCCTGTGAATAAAAAAATACAAACATAAGAATTGGTTCTAAAACTTTTTCTTACATTTGTATCTCTACAGCTTAAGGAAATTTTTGGTTAATTCTCTTTCTGCCTTCTAGACGGACATCAGCAATCTTGCGATTAAGTCTATTGAAAGATTACACTGTCCAATCTTTTCCTTTTTTTATTTAGGGACCTTTACAATTCAATGCCTAGGCCATTCTTTAAAAATGAATTATTTTATGCTTTCTTCACAAATTCAGACTTTAAAGCCATTGCTCCGAAACCATCTATTTTACAATCGATATTGTGATCACTTCCTGGTCTTAGACGAATATTTTTCACTTTAGTACCCGCTTTTACCGGTTTTGGTGCTCCCTTTACAGGAAGATCTTTCACTACCACTACAGAATCACCATCCTGAAGCTCATTTCCGTTAGAGTCCAATATTTTACCCTCGCTTGCTGCTTCTGATGCCGTCTCTTCAGGGTTCCATTCGTAGAAACACTGAGAACACACCATCATGTTATCGCTTGGATAGGTAAACTCGGAACTACATTTCGGACAAAGTACTGTATCACTCATATTTTAATTTTTTGCAAAGGTAGAGTTTTTTGGACGTTTGAGTCAAGAGTACAGAGATGAGATGTGAGAAATTAGAAAGTGGGAATATAACCTTAAAACACAAAATCTAAACTCTCAACTTAAATTCGTATTTTTGCAGATTCAAACAGCGAAGCAAATTTATGGAACTTATTCACAGAAACTTGGCGATCGGAATTCACGATGCCTTACTAGAAACATTTTTTGAAAAAAACAAATATGCAGATAAAGTTATTGAAAGACTTTTGAAAGCAAACAGAAAATGGGGAAGCCAGGACAGAGCCGTTGTTTCTGAGATTTTCTACAATATTATCCGTTGGAAAAAACGCCTTGAGTATTATATGGGCGAGGGGATAAAACCTAACAACATTTACAAACTTATCCTTGCTTACCTTCTTTGGAGCAAGACTAATTATAAAAAGTTTGAAGAGTTTGATGGAATTAAGATTGCAGACATCCTTACCAAACTTAAGAAGAATACTGTTCCCACTAAGGCCATAGAACATTCTATTCCTGATTGGTTGGCCGAAACACTAGAAAAAGAACTTGGAGCCAGCTGGGAAAGAGAAATGCTTGCCCTAAATGAACAGGCCCCTACCGTTTTAAGGTCTAATTCTTTAAAAACAACTACAAAAGAACTTATTTCTGATCTTTCTGATGAGGGAGTTACTTCTTTCTCTATCAAAAATTATCCTGACGCAGTACAGCTTGAGGAGAAAAAGAATGTTTTCCTTACTACCGCCTTTAAGGAGGGATTATTTGAAGTTCAGGATGCCTCTTCACAGAAGATCGGGTATTTCCTTGATGTAAAAGAAGGGCAAAGAGTGGTAGACGCATGTGCAGGAGCAGGTGGAAAAACTCTTCATTTGGCTGCTTTAATGAAAAACAAAGGTCAGATTGTAGCGTTGGATATTTTTGAGTGGAAACTGGCAGAATTGAAGCGCCGTGCAAAAAGAGCGGGTGCTCACAATATTGAAACACGTATGATTTCTGATAACAAGGTAATTAAACGTCTTCATGAAAAGGCAGACAGACTACTGATTGATGCACCATGTTCAGGCCTTGGAGTTTTGAAAAGAAACCCGGACAGTAAATGGAAAATTGACCAGGACTTTATCGACAGAATTAAAAAGGAACAACAACAGATTCTTCAAGACTATTCTAAGATGTTGAAAATAGGCGGGAAAATGGTATATGCAACATGTTCTATCCTACCCTCTGAAAACAATATGCAGGTTGAGGAATTCCTTAAAAATAATCCAGGATATAAAATGATCAAGGATGATAAAGTAATGCCAAGTGAAGGATATGATGGATTCTACATGGCATTGATCGAAAGAATTTCTTAATTCATTTTTAAAATATAAAGATAAAAACTACTCTAAAGAGTAGTTTTTTCTGTTTTTTAAACTAATTTCTAAAAATATAGTGTAACATTTTACATCCATTCTCTACTAACTCTATAGATTAAATCGTTTTGATGCAGTAAGGCTATTTTTATATTTGAAATAGCGCTCCTGCGACCTCATCCATTATGTGTAAAAGAAATATAATTAACTTTTTGGCAATCTTCTTGTTCTGCCTATATTTAGAACAGGCTAAGGAAGTATGTTATATCAGTTCTTATAATGGAAAAGCATCACCCGCTATAATCGGGCATCCGCCAAACCATCATCTTTTTACTTCTTATTCATTTTTAAAGCTTGAAAATATTATATCAGCAGGTGAACATATTGTATCTCTTTATGATAAGAATAGGAATGAAGCAGACCATGCAGTTGAAGTTTCACAAAGAATACGGATTTCAGTGTATGGGACATTGCAGAAGCTTTGCTAAAGATCCTATAAAAACAAAACCTTCTTGCATGAGAATTGCAAGAAGGTAAAAACACAAATGATGAAAAAAAATTATTTCGAGCCACAAAGAAAAGACTAAAATTCATATAATAAATTACCATAGATTAATAAATATGTCATTTTTATTTCGTATAGAGATTGTATTTATTTTAGGCTAACGAAAAAAATTAATCAAAAAAGATGTTTTTCACTAAAAAAAGTTAATATTTTTCTTTTATTTAAATAATTTAATTAAAAATATTAATCAATACCATTTTTTAATTGTTATTTATAAACAACTCTTATACTTTTGTTTCATAAATAATAAAAATATGTGTGGAATTGTATGTCTATTTGACGCCAAGCAGAAAACCGAAGTACTAAGACCCCAGGTTTTGGAGATGTCAAAAAAAATCCGTCATAGAGGACCGGATTGGAGTGGGGTTTTTCAGGACGAAAAAGTAGTGTTCTCTCATGAGAGACTTGCTATTGTAGATCCTACTTCAGGAAAGCAGCCCTTATTTACAAAAGATAAAAAGATCATATTAGCCGTAAATGGTGAAATCTATAACCATAGAGAACTAAAAGAAGAATTTCCTGATTATGAGTTTCAGACACAATCGGACTGTGAGGTAATCCTGGCTCTTTATCAAAAAAAAGGAAAAGACTTCGTTGAAAAACTGAACGGAATTTTCGCATTCTCCTTGTATGATACTGAAAAAGATGTTTATCTGATTGCGCGTGACCACATGGGAATCTGCCCTCTATATCAGGGATGGGATAAGAACGGAAACTATTATGTAGCTTCTGAATTGAAAGCTCTTGAAGGAGTGTGCAAAAAAATTGAAACTTTCTTACCTGGACATTTGGTGTACAGCAAGGATGGCAGTGAGCTACAACAATGGTATACAAGAGACTGGGACAGCTTTGATCATGTAAAGGACAATGAAACGGATATTTCAAAATTGAGAAAAGGTCTTGAAGATGCAGTCCACAGACAGTTGATGAGTGATGTACCTTACGGAGTATTACTTTCCGGAGGTTTAGATTCTTCTGTTATTTCAGCAATTACAGCAAAGTTTGCAAGACAGAGAATTGAAAGTGGGGATACTCAGGAAGCATGGTACCCAAGACTTCACAGTTTTGCTGTAGGCCTTGTAGGATCTCCCGATCTTGTTGCTGCACAAAAAGCAGCAGAACATATCGGATCTGTTCATCATGAAGTCAACTTCACCGTTCAGGAAGGACTGGACGCTGTACGTGATGTAATCTATCATTTGGAAACGTATGATGTCACTACTATCAGAGCCTCCACTCCCATGTATCTTTTGGCAAGAGTAATCAAGTCCATGGGAATCAAAATGGTACTTTCCGGAGAAGGTTCAGACGAACTGTTTGGAGGGTATCTATACTTCCACAAAGCGCCCAATGCTAAGGAATTCCATGATGAAACAGTAAGAAAGCTAGGAAAGCTTCACCTTTATGATTGTTTAAGAGCCAACAAGGCCTTAATGAGCTGGGGAATAGAAGGCAGAGTTCCTTTCCTTGACAAAGAATTTATGGATATCGCCATGACCATTAACCCCAAAGACAAAATGATCAATGTTTCTGAGGGAAAAATTGAAAAGTGGGTACTCAGAAAAGCATTTGAAGACCTTCTCCCTGCATCTATTGCATGGAGACAAAAAGAACAGTTTTCAGATGGCGTGGGTTATTCATGGATCGATACTTTAAAAGAGGTTGCAGAGAAAGAAGTTTCTGACGAGATGATGACGAATGCAAGATTTAGATTCCCGTTAAACACGCCACAGAATAAGGAGGAATACCGATACAGAACTATTTTTGAAGAGCATTTCCCAAGTGAAACAGCTGCAGCTACTGTTCCCTCTGTTCCTTCTGTTGCATGCTCTACTCCTATTGCTTTGGAATGGGATGAAGCTTTCAAAAAAATGAATGACCCAAGTGGAAGAGCAGTGAAAGTGCACGAAACATCGTACTAAGAGTTTGAGGTTTTGGAATTTTTACCCTATCAATTATAAAAGGTCAATTTGCAGCGCCCATGAATCTTTATAGAAAATAATAATTCATAATTTACTTGCGAAGCCATATTCACTATTGGTATTTAACTTTTTAAATTAGATATTTCTGGTTTCTAAATATCAGCCTCTGCTTTCTAAAATCACACAAAATTTATCAATCCTGTAGCAATACAGGATTTTCTTTTGAATTAACAGCAATAATATCGACATAATTTAGCTGACAATCAAAAATAATATCTAATAAATAATTATATTTGGAAAACGAAAATATCAATTATAAAAAAATGAGAAGAAACCTTACTGTTTTATTTGCCTTATTATCCATAAGTTTTGCTTTTGGACAGGGAAAATACGGCAAATACCTGAACTCAAAAAAGCTTGCTTTGGCTTATAAAAGTGTGAAAGATGTTGATAAAGATGACTACTATCAACAATTTTACTGGCTGGTAAAGGCTGAACAACTTAAAACCTATCCTCACCTTAAGGACATTAAACCTATAGTTCTGTATCAATTTGTAAAAAAAGTGAATCCTCAAAATCCAACAAAAAAACTGGATGACAGAAGTAAGGAATTGAGAAAAACGGCAGAGCTATCTTTAAATCAATATTTTAAAAACAAGAATTTTGAAAACAATTCAGTTTTAATGTACAACCTAGAAACCTATGTAGACCCTTCAAAAGGTCAATTTTACACTAAGGTTGACCCTGAAAAGATCAAGGAACTGGTTCCTAAAGAATTGTTTGCTTTCAATTCGTTTAACAGGAACATGGGAGAAGAGAAAACTTACTACCTTTGGGTTGACAAAAAGAAAGACGATCTGAACATTATTGATATCATTCCTAATGAAAAAGAAGATAAAGCATTCTACACAAGATTAAAACAATATCTTCCGAGCTATAAATTTTCAAAATATGTTCCCTCTGTAAAAAAAGGGAACAAATCTGATAAAACGGACGTTGAATACTACTACATCATGCCGTTTGAGCAGAATACTGACAACATTGAATATAAAACAAAGGATTTCAAAAATTTCACTTTAAGCCAGTATAGAAAAGCCGGTGATGAATGGAAAGGAGTAGAAAAACCTAGAAAATAAATTAAAAAGTCCTGTGATATCTCGCAGGACTTTTTTAATTTTATATGGATTTCTTTATCTAAGGATCAAATTGCTTAAAGCAAGCATTTTCTTCAAATAAAATAAGCCTGGACATTTTTTGAATATTCCAGCCTGTACAAAATGACAGAAACAAGCATTCAACCAGCATCAATAAAGAAAATTCTGCCCCTGATTCTAGCCACTGCTATTTTTATGCAAATGCTAGACTCTACAATTCTGAACACTTCCCTGCCATCTATTGCAAAGGATCTTCATGAATCTCCATTAAATATGCAGAATGCAATCATCAGCTACGTTCTGACCCTGGCTGTTTTTATGCCAGCAAGTGGTTTTTTGGCAGATAGATTCGGAACAAAAAAAATATTCATATTCTCCTTGGTTTTATTCAGCCTTGGTTCTTTGTTCTGTTCATTATCTCAAAACCTCACTCATTTGGTAATCTCGAGGGTTATCCAGGGGGTTGGGGGAAGCTTAATGACCCCTGTTGGAAAATTAGCCCTCATTAAAACATTTGACAAAAGTGAACTTCTTAAAGCGATGAATTTCGCCATTATTCCTGCTCTTATCGGTCCTGTATTAGGGCCATTAGTTGGTGGGTATATGGTAGATTATCTTTCCTGGCACTGGATATTTCTTATTAATATTCCTATTGGTATTCTGGGGATTATTTTAGGCTTAAAATTTATGCCCAATTATAAATCTGATGATGTTGATTTTGATTTGAAAGGTTTCTTAATCTTTGCAGCAGCTTCTCTCCTACTTTCTGTTTCTTTGGAACTTTTCGGAGATATACAAAACATAACGCCCGTTCTTCTCGTCTTCATATTAGGCTTTTTGTTTCTTTATTATTACTATAAGCATGCAAAAAGAGGAGGTAACCCCATCTTTCCATTAAATTTATTTAAGGTAAGAACTTTCCGTGTCGGAATTATTGGAAACCTGGCCACCAGATTAGGAATCAGCTCTGTTCCGTTACTCCTTCCGTTGATGATACAGATTGCCTATAAACAATCGGCAGTAACTTCAGGATGGATCATTGCTCCAATGGCCTTAACGGCTATATTTGGGAAATCATCAGTGATTAAAATTCTGGATAAATATGGTTATCGACAAACCCTGATGGTGAATACATTTATCATTGGAACCCTAATCTGTCTATTGGCGATTCCTGATATTCACACCTCCTTATATTGGTTTGTTCCCATCATTGCGGTGTTAGGATTCTTCAATTCCATTCAGTTTACCTCCATGAATACGATTTCCATTGCAGATCTTAGAAACTTCCAGACCAGCAGCGGAAATTCTTTAATATCCGTCAATCAGCAGCTTGCCATAGGGTTTGGTATTGCATTCGGATTGATTGTATTAAAGCTATTTGAAAACACAGATCTCATTCAAGGCGAAATTCACAATGCTTTCCGATACACATTTCTTACGGTAGGCATACTGACTATTTTATCCGGATTTGTCTTTAGAAGACTACACATCTCGGATGGTAAAAATATGAAGTCGAAAGAGGAATAAGCTTAAGCAAAACTATAAAAGATAAGGATACTGACAATGCAAAATTTGTTGCCAGCTTGTCTCCGTACGAACTTATCACAGATCAATGTTTCTGACTTATAACTATGGTACTTTTGTTCATATAAAATCAACAATATTATGGCAACTAAAAAAGTAGAAATAGTAGTATCTCCAAGACCTGCACACTTCGTAGGTGATGGTTTTAGGGTTCATAATTTTATTCCAGGTGTAAATGGATTAGACATGAAAAGAATGGACCCATTCATTATGCTTGATTATAATTCAAAATTTCATTTCAACGGTTCAGAAAGACCGAGAGGTGTGGGTGTTCATCCACACAGAGGTTTTGAAACGGTAACAATAGCATATAGTGGTAAAGTGGAACATCATGACAGTGCTGGTGGCGGCGGTGTTATTGGTGAAGGTGATGTACAATGGATGACCGCTGCAAAAGGTGTTCTTCACAAGGAATATCATGAAACAGAATGGGCGAAAGAAGGAGGAATTTTTCAGATGGTTCAGCTTTGGGTAAATCTTCCTGCTAAGGATAAAATGAGTACGCCAAAATACCAGGCCATCGAAAACTCCAAAATGGAAAAAGTAGACTTAGGAGAAAATGGATTTGTGGAAGTCATTGCAGGAGCATATGACGGACATAGCGGTCCTGCCAATACTTTTACACCAGTTCATATGATGAATGCAAAACTTAAGGCTGGAGGAAAGGCAGATTTCAATTTTCCTGCTCATTTCAATACAGCAGCCTTGGTTATTGAGGGAAATATCACCATAAACGGAGAAGAGAACATTAAGGGAGATCATTTTGCCCTATTCAAAAATGAGGGAGAAACGTTTACCATTGAAGCAAAAGAAGATGCTATTGTTTTAATCATCAGCGGAGAGCCAATTAATGAGCCGATCTATCCTCACGGACCTTTTGTGATGAATTCCAGAGAAGAAATCATGCAGGCATTTGAGGATTTTAATACCGGAAAATTTGGATATCTGGAAGATTAGTAAAATTAAATTTTCCTTAATCTTTGATTGTTCCTTTTTTATTAACTTTATATAATGATGTCGGGTAAAATATAAAGGAACAGGATTTATATTGTATTTAAATGATGCCATGGACAAAGCTTATTGATTTTATAATCAATAAGGTCCTGCCCCTCAATATTAGTCAATAAACTCTTGTTCCTTTATAAAACCCATCACTTTTAATACGAAAATTATGAAACCAGAATTTGAAAACATACCCCTTACAAAAACCGATAAAAGATTTGAAATAGATATCAATGGACACTTTGCTTTTATTGATTATCGTGAAACCACCCATCAGATTGCCTTAATTCATACTGAAGCTGAACCAGAGCTGGCAGGAACAGGTGCGGCAGCGGCTGTGGTAGAAAAAACATTGCATTATATTGAAGAAAGCGGTAAAAAACTTCTTCCGTTCTGCCCTTACGTTTTTGCCTTTATCAAAAGGCATCCTGAATGGAAACGTATTGTGGATGAAAAATTTGAAGGATATGAAAAACTTTAAATTCTTCTTAAGAACATTGATTTAAATAAAATTTTAAAAAGCATTACATCATTATGTCAAATATTGGACTTATCATCGAAGAAAAAGCTGCAGATATAGGTAATTTTCTGGTAGGAAGGCTTCTTCCGTTCCGTGAAAAAAGAGCAGTCGGACCTTTTGTTTTTATTGATCATATGGGACCTTCCGAACTAAAGGACTATCAGAACCTTGATGTTCCACCACATCCGCATATCGGATTATCTACCTTAACATACCTGCTAGAGGGATCCATTTTCCACAGAGACAGCATTGGAAGTGCTGTGGAAATAAAACCAGGAGCCGTCAACTGGATGACTGCCGGAAAAGGAGTTGTGCATTCGGAAAGAACTCCTGAATACCTTAGACATAGCGATAAAAGACTTCATGGATTTCAAATCTGGGTAGGTCTCCCAAAGCATCTGGAACAATCTGAACCTACTTTCCATCATATCGAAGAGAATGATATCCCAGTTTGGGAAGAGGATGGAATTCAATATAAACTTATTGCAGGAGAAGCATTCGGGAGAACATCTCCTGTTCCGGTACACAGTAAACTCTTTTTCCTTGAGATCAAAACAAAGGAAGCAAAGAAAATCAGCATTGGAAAAGATCTTTATGGAGAAGCAGCCATGTATGTTTTGGATGGAACAGTAACCACAGATGGGAATTCTTATGGTTCAAAACAACTGATGATTGCAAAAGACACTAAACTTTGTGAGTTTGAAATGAGTGAAAACGGAACTGTTTATCTATTTGGAGGTGAACCCTTTGATGAGGAACGTTTTATTTTCTGGAATTTTGTAAATTCTAACAAGGAGATAATTGATCAGGCTAAGGTAAACTGGAACGATCAGAATCATGATGCATTTCCTTTAGTTCCGGAAGACGAACAAGAATATGTTCCCCTACCAAAGGCAATTTTAAACAGAAAATAAATCTAGACCCCAGAGAAACCATGAAAATATTAGCGTTTGCAGGAAGCACCTCATCTACTTCAATTAACAGAGAACTCGTAAAGTTTGTATTGAAAGATTTTCAGAATGAAGAAATTAATCTGATTGACCTTAACGATTTCACCATGCCTGTTTTTTCCGTAGACCTTGAAAAGAAAGGATTTCCGGATGAAGCGCATCGTTTTTTAAAGGTGATTGAAGAGTGTGATGTCATTATCTGTTCACTGGCGGAGCATAACAGGTCTTACAGTGCCGCTTTTAAAAATGTTTTCGATTGGGCATCAAGAATCAATGTAAAGGTATTTCAAAACAAACCTATGCTTCTGATGAGTACTTCACCCGGAGGTTATGGTGGTGGAAATGTTATGAATACAGCAAAAACTTTTTTCCCACAATTTGCAGCAGATATCAAGGATACTTTTTCATTATCTAAGTTTTATGAGAATTTCGACCTTGAAAGCGGTGTAATCAATCCTGATATGCTCAGCGATCTGAAAGCAAGGATTGAAAACTTTAGAAACCAGATTAAAACTAATGACTAAAGGAAGACTGGAGGCATTCAGTGATGGGGTCCTGGCGATCATCATTACGATTATGGTCCTGGAATTAAAGGTTCCTGAAGGAGCTAGCTGGGGAAGCCTGAAACCGCTTCTTCCCAAGTTTTTGGCTTACATTTTTAGTTTTATTTATGTGGGTATTTATTGGAACAATCACCATCATTTGTTTCAAACGGTAAAAAAAGTAAATGGCAGCATTCTTTGGGCTAACCTGCATCTATTGTTTTGGTTATCCCTGATGCCTATTGCCACAGAATGGATCGGAACAACCGGTTTTGCTGAGAATCCTGTTGCTACCTACGGTTTAGGGCTTATCATGTGTGCCATTGCTTACACCATTCTGGAAAATCTTATTATCCGAAATGAGGGTGAAAATTCAAAGCTGAAAGAGGCTATCAATTTTAAAGCAAAGGAGTATATCTCCATCATATTTTACGTCCTCGGAATCGCTACTTCATTTTTTTATCCTTATATTGCCATAGGTTTTTATTATCTCGTGGCTCTCATATGGCTGATTCCAGACAGAAGAATCGAAAAATCATTAAAAGACAATTAATATGGAAACACACGAATATCCCAACGGCGACATTACTGTCATCTGGCAGCCTCAAAAGTGTATCCACTCGGCTGTATGTGTAAAGTTGCTTCCCAACGTCTATAATCCCAAAGACAGACCTTGGATAAAAGCTGGGAATGCTACTCCTGAAGAACTTAAAAAACAAATAGACCAATGCCCTTCTGGAGCATTAAGTTATACATTCAATACAGAAAAATAATGGCGGTAACGGTAAAAGCAAGTTTAGGAAAAACAAAATATTATACTGAGGTAACGGCTGGTGAAAACACCATCATTACCGATGAACCTTTAGATAAAGGCGGGCAGAATAAGGGTTTCAATCCCATGGAAATTCTGGCAACATCGCTGGCAAGCTGTACAGCAGCAACCCTGAGAATGTATATTGAAAGAAAAGAATGGGATGTAGAAAACATCAACGTGGAAGTGGAACTCGAAAATTACCCATTAACCAAAAGAGCAATTTTCAAAAGAGATATTAGCTTTGAAGGGGTTCTGGATGATGAGCAGATGAAAAGATTACACACCATTGCAGATGCCTGCCCTGTTCATAAAATATTAACAAACGACATAGAAATACTAACTAAATTCTCATAGAATATGATCGAAGTAAAACAAAACAACGACGAGAAACACGGAAGTTTTGAAGCTTTCATAGATGGAAGACGCGCAGGAATGATGACATACACCTGGGCAGGAGAAGAAAGATTTATTATAGACCACACCGAGGTGGAAGAAGCCTACAACGGAAAAGGTGTAGGTAAGGAAATGCTTTTGGCAGCTGTAGCTTTTGCCAGAAAGAACGGGAAGAAGATTATTCCTCTCTGTCCTTTTGCTAAAGCTAGTTTCCAGAAAAGTGAGGAACTTCAGGATGTTTTGGTAAATTAAACACTGTTTTCCACCCTTACAATACAAACCTTTCAGACTATGAACCTGAAAGGTTTTTCTTTTTAATATAAGCTCAGGAACAGTATTTTTCTTTCTCTTATTGATATGGACTGGTCTATAAAAACGGACTCTAAAGTAAATTCAGTATTCACGATGGTTCTTTTTTATATATTTGCTAAAATTTAAAAATTAAGCATGAATCCAGGAACTATCCTTTTGCTATTTGTATTTATCTACTTTGTCGGCCTTTTGGTGATTTCTTATTTCACCAGCCGAAACTCTGATAATCAGTCATTTTTTATTGGTAACAAAAAGAGTAAATGGTGGCTCGTTGCATTCGGGATGATAGGAACCAGCTTAAGTGGGGTTACCTTTATTTCAGTTCCGGGAACAGTCGGAAAAATGACCGGCTCTGAATATATCTACGGCGGTTTTGAATACTATATGATGGTGATTGGCTTTTTCATCGGATATTTTATTGTTGCTGCCATATTGCTTCCTTTATATTATAAGATGAATTTGACCTCTATCTATACTTATCTAGGAAGAAGATTCAATGTAGAGGCGCATAAGATAGGCTCCATATTCTTTATTATTTCCAGAGCCATTGGTGCTACGGCAAGGCTATATCTGGTTGTCAATGTTTTGCAGATTTTCCTTCTTGAAGGGCTTGGAGTTCCGTTTTGGGTAACTTCCCTTGTGCTTTTGCTGATGGTACTTCTCTATACTTTCGAGGGCGGAGTAAAAACCATTGTGATTACCGATACTTTACAGACCTCTTTTATGATCATCAGCTTGGTGGCTTGTATTGTGTACATTTTATCCAATCTAAATTTATCCTTTGGGGAGGCATACACCATCTTGGAACAGAAAAATTACACTCATTTCATCAATTTTGATCCCAATTCCAAGACGTTTTTCCTTAAAACAATACTGGGGGGAATCTTTATTACCATTGCCATGACAGGATTGGATCAGGAAATGATGCAAAAAAATATTTCTGTGGATAACCTTAAGAATTCAAAGAAAAACATGCTCACCTTTGCAGGAACACTTCTTTTGGTTAATCTGGCATTCCTGTTCTTAGGAGGACTACTCTATCTTTTTGCCCTACAGCATGGTGCAGAATACGGAACTATAAAATCTGAAACAGTTACCAATATCTTTGGATTTAAAGATGCTGCAGGTAATATTAAAAATATCATGGGCGACGACCTTTTCCCTGCTTTATCGCTTCAGGGGTATTTCCCGATGACCATTTCCGTTATTTTTATTATCGGATTAATTTCCGCATTATTCCCATCTGCTGATGGAGCGTTAACGGCTGTAACGAGTTCATACTGTGTAGATTTATTAAACCTTAATGAAGATAAAACCAAAACTGAAAAAGAAAAAAAACGTCTTCGTATGAAAGTACACTTGACATTTACTGTGGTTTTCTTCATATTGATTATGGTTTTCAAAGCATTAAATGATAAATCAATTGTTTATCTGATCATGGAAATTGCCGGATATACCTATGGTCCACTTCTGGGACTTTTTGCTTTTGGAATTTTCACCAAGTTTCAGATTTCAAAGAAATACTCTATCCTTACCGTTACTATTTTAGCTCCTATAATAACTTACTTCATCAACTCTGCTATTACCAATTATACAGATTACAGAATTGGCGTTGAGCTTATTGTCCTTAACGGATTGCTTACATTCATCGGTTTATGGTTGGTGAAGAACAAGCAGCATTTAAGGGTTGTTTAATTAAAAGACAGATTTCAGCTAAGGCCTAATTCTCAATATTAATGGCTATTAGCTTTACTTTTTATAATAATTTAAAAGGCTATTTTCAATTCATGAAAATAGCCTTTTAAATACTTAAATGAAATATTTACTTATTCTTTAATCCATTTTACAGTTTTATCAATCGTTTTAGTTTTGATCTTTATTAGATAATCTCCATTAATTAATTGGGACAAATTAAAAGTACCAATCTTATCATGTTCTGGTTTATTCTCTAGCTTACTAAATACCAATCTTCCGCTTACGTCATATACAATAATATCATACACTTCATTTGAATTGGCAAATTGAATATTGACAATCCCCTTGCTTGGATTAGGGTATACAATAAATACATCTTTATTGCTTGTTATTTCATTAACCCCTAGAATTTCCTTGTTAATAACAAAGTTAACTGGGTTAATATTAAAAAATACATTCCCGACTCCTGCAACCATAATTCTAGCTTGTGCTGTATTTACATTAGGAATGGTAATAAACTCCGACCCATCATTTGGAGTAGAATCTAAAAGAGTAACTGGATAAGTAAGACCACCATCTGTTGAAAGTAAAATACTTACATTGGCACAATTTATAGGAGCAGCAGTTGTATTTGCTACATTCCATGTAATGCTTTGAGAAGAATTCCCTGACCAGGTTACCGCGGTACTTGGAGCCGTTACTGTAAATGGTCCTGAATTTCCATCAACCGTAATTTTAGCATCGTCATTAGCAACACCTCCACAACCGGCATTGTTATCTCTTACCGTTAATCTGAACTCCATAGTTCTTGCATATGATGGTATAACCTCTCCTTTAGTGGTAGTATTATTAATAATATCTGTAATTTGTGGAAAATATCTGTATGCAACAGTTTTTGGCATAAATGACCTGAATAAAGGAGCATTGCCTGTAGGAACATTCCAGTTTCCTGCAGGACCTACATCATTTTGTTCCCAGCAATAGGTAAGTGAATTATTCTGAGCATCTGTTGCAGACCCTGTTAACTTAAACGGCGTCCCTTTTGGGATTGTATAGTCATTTCCTGCATTTACAGTAGGGGCCGTGTTAGCAACCGCTGTTGTCACTGGGCATGCTAGAGATTGAACTTCTGTAGTGATTGATTGAAACGAGTTCGTATGAAAAATAGGAATACTATTAGAGGCCAGATTGTTTGTACTTCCGCAAATTCCAGCATAAGCCATAATTGTAATACCACTACCCGGTTCTACAGCATTGGAATCTTCACGATTTCCGCCACAACTTTCTGTTGTTGCATTAAATGTATGTGGACCACCAAACTGATGGCCTACTTCATGACAAACATAATCAATATCGTAAGGATCTCCAACAGGGTTAGAAGAACCGGTAATTCCATTTGCTTTGTATGAAGAATTACATATACCTGAACCAGCTAATCCACCACCTCCAGTACTAAAGGTATGTCCTATGTCATAATTAGCTGTTCCTATTCTTGAGTCAATTATCGTTTGACTTTCATCAATTAATGTATCTGCATCATCATTTCCTGTAAAAGGATCATTAGCAGCGCTTACAAAGATGATATCATTTTCAGTAGGAATGAGGATCAATCTTACGGCAACCTCTTGTTCATACACTCCATTTACCCTATTTACAGTTGTTACAATAGCTGACAAGGTTTGGGCTACTGTAGGATTGGCAGATCCTGTTGCCGCTGTTGCATACTGATGCGTACACGCAACTGCAAATCGAAAAACTCTAATTTGATTTCCTACCCCCAGAGTAACTGTTTTTTGTGCGTTTTTTTTTTCTAATTTTACCCCCTCATCTTTCACCCCACAGGCTCTTTGCTTTTTATCAATTAAATCACCTTTTTTGTAAATGATATAATTTCCAATATCATTTTTTGCATAAGGATCAATATAGATATCTCCTGATACTATTGATTTTATTTGGGCGTGAAATCCTAACTCTGTAAAATCCAGTTTTATTGTAGCGTATTGATCATCTACCCCCTGCCCTGTCAGCGTAATAATTTGGGGAAACTTACTCGCTAACTCTGGAGCCATTACTGAAGATCTCCAGATTCTAAATTTAGCTTTCGTTCCGTCAGACATTGGCAAAATAATAATCGGGGCATTATCTTTACGTTCATTATCTCTTAGTTCCGGAACTGAAGCAAAATAGTTTTTCATATCGCCCACATCCAATTTATAGGTAAGAAATTTTTCGGGCTGTACTGTTCTGTTTTTAGATTCTGCTTTAATTGTTTGTTCATTGATTTCGGTAAAGAAATCTTGTGCTTTTGCTAGGGAAATTGATAAAATGAATAGCCCTAAATAAATTAATTTTCTAATTGTCATATTATGATTTTTTAAACGTAATAAAGATATAGAAAATAAAACAACCAACATGCTGAATAACAAACATTTACAAACTAAACATATCATAATCAAGATATAAAAAAAACAAAATACTATTATTATTAGAATAATTATCTTTGAAGTTGCAATAATGATTTATTAAATAAAGAAATTAAAAACAAAAACCATGAAAAAAATTATTTCATTTTTCGTTTTCGTTTTGGCCTTTGGCCTTATGAACGCTCAAGAAAATTTTGAAGTGTCTACTTTAAGAATCGGACCTTATAAGATTTTTATGCCAAAAGCTGAAGCTGAAAAAATTGCAGGGATGAAACTGAAGAATTCAGACGGAGAGAAAAAAAGTGTTGTAAAATATACTGGCGAAACCATTCAGCTTGATATTTATGATAATTATATCAATGAAGCCAATCCAAGTGTTCCATCTATTACCTATATCACAACAACCAGTAAAAAATTTAGAACCAAGAGCGGAATTGGCGTGGGCAGCACAAAGGATGATCTTATTAATGCCTACAAAAATTACCCTAACTACAGTGTTCGCGAGGATTGGGACGACAATGGCAAATCTGTGAAGAATGCCGGATATTTTAATCTGGACGACAGGCAGGCAGGAACACAATTAAGCTTTAAATTTGTTAATAATATTGTTACTGAAATTTCAATTTACCTTAACGAAGGCTGTTAAAAGCAGAAAAATATTCAAATAAGTAAAAATCCGGGTTTTTAGATCCGGATTTTTGCATTTCCATAAGCCAGTAAAAAATTGTAAATTCGCGTGCAAATAAATCAGATATAATGAGTAAAAGTATTGAAGAGTTAAAATCTCTTACTACGCAGATCAGAAGAGACATTTTAAGAATGGTTCATGCTGTAAATTCAGGACACCCGGGCGGAAGCTTAGGTTGTACAGAATACTTCACAGCACTTTACGGAAAGGTAATGAACTATAATCTTCCTTTCACTATGGAGGGGAAAAATGAAGATCATTTTTATCTATCAAACGGGCACATTTCACCGGTATTCTACTCTACTTTGGCAAGATTTAATTTCTTTCCGGTAGCGGAATTGAGCACTTTCAGAAAGCTTGATTCAAGATTACAGGGACACCCTACTACTCACGAAGGTCTTCCAGGGATCAGAATCGCTTCAGGTTCTCTAGGACAGGGACTTTCTGTAGCCCTTGGTGTAGCTCAAGGTAAAAAACTAGATGGAGATCAGTCTCTTGTTTACTCTCTTCACGGAGATGGTGAGCTTCAGGAAGGTCAGATCTGGGAAGCATTAATGTATGCTGCTGCTAAAAAAGTGGATAACATCATTTCTACTATTGACTACAACGGACGTCAGATTGATGGAGATACTGATGATGTATTAAGCCTAGGAAACCTTCATGCTAAACTTGAAGCTTTCGGATGGATTGTTTTGGAAGAGAAAAACGGTAACGATCTTGAAGCTGTAATTGGTATCCTAGAGAGAGCAAAAACAGAAACAGGGAAAGGAAAGCCAGTAGCAATTATTCTTCATACAGAAATGGGTGCTGGAGTAGATTATATGATGGGATCTCACGCTTGGCATGGTAAAGCTCCAAATGATGAGCAATTGGAAACAGCATTCAAGCAATTATATTTAGAAGCTCCTGCTGACTACTAATATCTTAAACAATCTCGATTAATAAAAATAAAAATGAAATATACATATACAGAAAAAAAGGACACTCGTTCAGGATTCGGAGCTGGATTAGCGGAACTTGCTGATAAAAACCCTAATGTAGTAGCGCTTTGTGCAGACCTTATCGGTTCTTTGAAAATGGAAAAATTCATTGAAAAGGCGCCTGAAAGATTCTATCAGGTAGGTATCGCAGAAGCAAACATGATGGGACTTGCTGCAGGTCTTAGCATCACTGGAAAAATTCCTTTCACTGGAACTTTTGCTAACTTCTCTACTTCAAGAGTATATGACCAGATTCGTCAATCTATTGCTTACTCTGGTAAGAATGTAAAAATCTGTGCATCTCACGCAGGTCTTACTTTAGGAGAAGATGGGGCTACTCACCAAGTACTGGAAGATATTGGTATGATGAAAATGCTTCCTGGAATGACGGTAATTAACCCTTGTGACTATAACCAGACAAAAGCAGCAACACTTGCTATTGCTGATCACGATGGTCCTGTATATTTAAGATTCGGTAGACCAACTGTTCCTGTATTCATTCCTGAAGATATGCCTTTCGAAATCGGAAAAGGAATCCTGCTTCAGGAAGGTACTGATGTAACGATTGTTGCAACGGGACACCTTGTATGGGAATCTCTTGTAGCTGCTGATGAGCTTGAAAAAGAAGGTATTTCTTGTGAGGTGATCAATATCCACACTATTAAGCCTCTTGATGAAGAGATCATTTTAAAATCTGTTGAAAAGACAGGTAAAATTGTAACTGCTGAAGAACACAACTACCTTGGTGGTTTAGGTGAATCTGTTGCGGGAATGCTTGCAAGAAAAAGACCTACAAGACAAGAGTTTGTAGCAGTAAATGATACTTTCGGAGAATCTGCAACTCCAGCTGAATTGATGAAGAAGTATAAAATTGATGCTGAAGCAGTGAAAGAAGCTGTAAAAAGAATTTTAGCATAATCATTTAGCCTAATAATATAAACCCCGGCTGTTTCTTTGAAACAGCCGGGGTTTTGTTTTAACCACCTCGTCAAAAACTCTTTGAATTTTTGCGATCCCTCTATACGGGAGGAGAATGGTTATCCATATCATGGTTGTAGTTTTTATCCTGTTTATCAGTTTAGTCTTGTTTGTTTTATTGTTGTGTTTCAACCAGGGGAATTCCTACGGCAATCAGAACGGGACCTAGGATCTCCTTTATGTATTCTTCTTCTCTTCTGATTGAAGCCTTAGAACCCGAAAAATAATTACTGATCCTATAATTTTTCACGAACTGATTTCGCTTCTTTCCGATGGCGTAATGATACCCTCCGCTTTCATCACTAATAAAGTAGATCATTTCATCAAAATCCATGATCTTTGTGGCAATAAATCTTTTTTTATAAATACATTTCTGGGATTTGTCAAAGATATATTTCACAGGCACTCTAAAGACAAGGTCAAAAAGAATGTATATCATATAGATAATCCATATTCCAAAAACGATTTTAAAGTTAGCTCCGGACATTTTATCCATAAAGTAATAGAGGATCCCCATAAGGGCAATTACTCCCAATGCCAGCCACCATACTAAGGTTCTCAGGAGGTTGTAATTTGGCATAAAGCTTATTTCACTCCCATTTTCCTCAAATTTATACCGGTCTGTTATGTTCATTACCCGGTTCGTTAATGTTCATGATATCCTCAGTTTCATTTACCATCTTTTGGATCCCTTTTTGGCTCAGGGCCTGTCCTATTGTAAGATGTTTTTCTTTGCCATCTACTTCGAAGTAAATAGAAAGTATCACATTCGTAGTAATTAGACCCAGATATTTGGTTGCCAACACATTAAAATTGGTAAAATCCTTAATATCATAGGTTTTAGCAGGAACAAAAATGGTATGCTTTCCGGTAATTGTTTTTCGATCCATATCAATAATGAACTTCTTCGTAAAAAAATTGATGATAATAAGAACAACCGTTGCAATGACAATAAGGCTTAAAATCCTGACATTATTAAAAATAAAAACTGCAAATGCAAGCATAAGAACAGAAAGTACAGTAACAAATACTGGCTGATTTTTAAAGATGTACTGGTTTCCGTCTTTTTTATAAAATTTATATGAATTCATAATAGATTGGTTTTATATTTTTGATTTGATATTTTAATAGGTATTTTTTCTATAGAAATGATTTAGCTTTCCTGATAACGACTGGAAATTTTGTCCTCATTCATGGTTTTCAATGTATTAAGATCAGTGTTGAAATAACTATCATAAATAGAAAAATTGGCATATGTTTTCACATTTGTCTGTTCTGATGCCTTTTTCCAGCAATCAAAGAATCATTGTTCAAACAGTTCATAGCCTGAAACTGTTTAATCGTTTAATTTATCTGTCTATTTTCCGACCCACCAGTGTTTCTAATTCTGAAAACATTTCTTCAATAGGTAAAACTTTCAGATCCGGATGATTTCTCAGCCATTGGGAATGCAGCTCTATCAGATCTTCCTCCAGACTAAAAAATGAACTGTTTTTTAATTTATCACGGGTCTTATTGGGACCAAAATAAGCGCTTTCAAAATATTTTTCAAGTTCACCCTCTTCCAGTTGTTCCACTTTTAAACATTGTTCCTTAAATAGGTCAAGATGCTTTTTTGCCCCTATTTTCGCCAATCCTTCTGCAATGGTTCTGTTAAGCTCCGCTGACCATCCTGAATTCCAGACAAACTGAGAAAAATTTCCATTTGTATACTGAGCCAGGTAATAATCTACATAATAGCTTACTATTGAGTCCTCATGCATATTTTCTTCGTCAAGACCCTCTTCGTTTAAGAGATTCACAACAGAAATGTTGGAGAGAATCAAATCATAAGGATCACTACTGCTGTGAGATGTCTCTGAGACAATTATTTTATCTTGCTTCATATTATATATTGAAATGTGTCTTTTTATACCATTCTTTTAACTGCACCAGGTTTCCATCCACTCCAGATATTCACCTTTATATTCATTATCATTAAGTCTGCTGATAATATCTTTCAGATCTTGTTTTTCAAATTCATAATCTGAAACAGTAAAAATCAGGAAAATATCTTTGCCTATAATATTCTTGAAGAAGTTTTCATTTTTAAGTTTTTCCAACACTTCGATACATGTAGAATAAAGCTTAACCTGAAATTCATTAAACCACTCTTCATTCTCTTCATTCCTATCCAGTTCTTCTCTCAATTGGGTACAAATAGTATTGAACTCATCATCTGCTCCTTTCATTTCGTATGTCCACTCTGCAGGTTCATACTTATAATACGGAGCATCATCTTCATCAATATTCTGAAGAGTTTCCAGAGTATTGGAAGACGGGCATACCGTCATTGCCCCCTCATCACTATACAATGCAAAACTATAGATATTTTCAGCACCGTATTTTTCATACATTTCTAAAAAAGCATTTTTTGCGGCTGTTTCTATTTGCTGCTTTAAAATATCAAAATCCATATTCCTCCTCTTTTTTTAAAATGGGCGGTAAAAGTACATCTATCCTTTTAAATCAGACTATTATATTCTATAAAGGTATAGCCAGTTTCATGATTATAGCTACCTGTTTTTATTATACAGGATCAATCCGGGAATCAAAATAGCCACCCCCATGAGCATGGGAGCCAATTCTCCGTATTTGAACAACCAGGAAGTTTCTCTCGACGGTCCTATTTTAATAACCATTACCAGGCAGAAACCCAGAATAATAAGAATAACTCCTAACGTTTTCTTCATAATATCAAATTTTAATTGTTGGTAAGATATGATTGATCATGTTTTATGGTCTATGATCATTATTTTTTTAAATTAATATTTTTTGATTTTTTCTTTAGTCAAATCTAATTAGTCTCTTGAAGTTGTAGAAATTCTTTTTTAAAGACAAAAATCAAAGATCTGGTATCACTTTTTACTACTATCTAATTTTTTTTAATAGATAAATTATCTAGGTCTTATACACATTTGGCAAAATCCATTTTTGTGTACAATAGGATATATTACAGTCTTCTATCCTGTTCCATAATATTTCTTTTACAAACAATCAGATAATCCCTTTCTATTTTATTAAAGCTATTCCTTTTTAATTAAATCACCCTCATAATTCCATAGATAAAAATGTACATTTTTATCAAAATTTGACTAAAAATAACGGTGAAAATTACACATAATTTGCAAATTTCCTCCCCTTAAAGTGATGTAATTATTTTTAGTTTTGAAATTATCAACGTTGATACAATATTCTTCAATTTAGACTGTATGTGTACAGTACAAGATAAACATGAGGATTATACGGCCCAATGCCAGGGATTCTATGGCACAAATGAATTATTAAATTATAAAATTTTTTAACATGAAAAAATTAATTGGAATGAAGAGAAGCTTCTCTTCTTTAGAAAACAGAAAAATGAAAAATCTTCAAATGATTAAAGGTGGAGAAGATACAGCGGTCAACTATGTGATTACTAACCGCGGAGAATGTTATGACAAGGAAACCTATCTAGATCATGATCGGGTTTCAACATTAGAAATTTGCTAAAAATGCATTAACCTAATCACTTGTAAAGGGAGGAGTAATCCTCCTTTTACAGCTGATTAAACAGAAATGAAAATTCTTACAATAAATTGATAACACAAATGGAACGAAAAGTACTATTGAAACCGTGTCTAATGAGATGCATTCTATATCTGCTTTTGGCGAGTATCCTGATTGTATCCTGCAAGAGCAAAAACCATAATTACATAGTTTATTACAACAGGGTAAATGATATTGACAGTATGTACAGAATGGCGAACCAACCTGAAAAAGCGGTAAAACAATATCGAAAATTGTTTAAACGATACAGTCCAAAAAATCAGGAACGCATTAAAGAATATGAAACCTACATCAAGCTTGCAGACCAGTATCAGCAAAATTTTGGAGGGAAGAAAAGCCTTTATAAACTGATCCCCTTGATTGCACCTTATGAAGGGTCCTATAAAAAGTATTTTGGCTTATATCAAAAATACGGAATAGACAGCAGCGAGGTAAAGCAGAGAATTTCCGACTGGAAGAAAGGATTAAATAAGAGGTTGGTAGATTCTTTTACCATTGCCTTTATAAGGGATCAGGCAGAGGGCAGAAAAAACCCTCAATTAATGATAAAAAACGACAAAATAAACGCTCAATTACTGAAATGGACCTTTGAGACCTATGGCTACCCATCATTACAAAAAATAGGGCTTATAGGGAACAATAACGTCTTCATGCCTCTTCATCCCTTTTTCAGTCATATGATAGATGCTGAGGAGTATGCTTATTTAAAAGCAAAAATGCTAGAGTATATAAAATCCGGAGACTGCGTTCCCCGAGATTACGCGAATATGGTAGACAGATATAGTCTTCAAATAAGCAAAAAAGGAATGGTATATGGAATATATCCAAGCTATGATGCAGTGATAGATACCATAAAAATCAACCATAACAGAAAAAGCATAGGTTTACCCAGCTTTAAGCATACCTCTAAAATCACAAAAGATTATTTCAAAAAATGATTCTTATTATTTCCAATAACAGCGAAAGAACTACTGTTAAAATCATCAAATGGCTTTTGAAAATGAATAAAAAATTCATTCGTATACATGAAGATGAAGTCTTTGAAATTAAGGTGGTGAACAAAAATTTTTTTTTGAAAAGTAACAGAAATTCATTTTTTCTGGAAGATATCTCAAGTGTCTGGTATAGGAGAGGAAGATTGAAAATAAAACGTCTGAGATATGAAAACCAAGCGATTAACGCTCATATGAATGAGGTACAGCACTGGTTGGAAGACTACGTAAGGAAAACCCTGGAATCTAAAAAGCACATCAATAAGGAAAGCAATAGTGATATCAACAAGTTGTTAGTACTGGAACAAGCACAAAAAATGGGATTGGATGTCCCAAAGTATTTTTTGGCAGATAATACAGACAGTATTCTACTGGATGATACCATTATTAAAACAATTGCCGGAAATCCGATATTGGATTCAGTAGATACAGATTTGAATGGGATCATGTATACCACCGTCGTTCAAAGGAAAGAAAAATCAAGTTTCTTTATTACTTTTTTTCAGGAGAAAATTGGCAAAAATTTTGAAATTCGAACTTTCTACCTCAACGGAAAATGCTGGTCTATGGCAATTTTTTCTCAAAATGATGAACAAACCAAAACAGATTTCAGAAAATATAATTTAACAAAGCCCAACAGAAATATTCCTTATAGTCTTCCCAGTGAGATTGAGGAGAAAGTTCATCTTCTGATGCTTTCTCTTGACCTCAACTGTGGTTCACTGGATTTCATAAAAGGAATGGACGGCCGGTTTTATTTCCTGGAAGTAAATACCATTGGTCAGTTTCTGGGAATGTCCTATGCATGTAACTATTCGCTGGACAAAGAAATAGCTGATTATTTATGAAGATTAAAGTTAAAGAAAAAAATAAGCTCCCTCTAACTTTTAAACATGTAGAGGTATTTGAGGATCAAAAATTTAAACAGAAAAACGATATTATCTATTTTTTAGAATGTAAAAAATATCAAACAGATTTCTATATAAGAGAAAGACCTGTAAAATCTTTAAATCGTCTATTATGAAGTATTTTAATTTATTTTCTACCCTACTGATTACAAAGGGAGCAGGCAGAATATTGATCTCAGACCTGCAGAGAAATGTTTCAGAGTTATATCCTCTGGAGCTTAATGAAATGATTGAGGAATTAAAACACCTTTCCATTGAAGAGGTTTTAGGAATGTATGATAAAGAGTCTAAAAAGATTGCTCAGAAATATTTGGATGTATTATTGGAGAATGAATATGGATTTATTACAGATAATGACTGGGAAAAAGGTTTTCCTGCCTTATCCCATGAGTATTTTGAACCGAGTATAATAACAGATCTTTTTATAGAAATGACAGATATCAGCCTGCTGAATCAACTCAAAATTTCAATAGAGCATCTAGAAATTAAACATCTTGTTATTTACAGTTCAAATTCATTTGCAGTAGAAGATTTCATATACATCGACAAAATATTTAAATCTTCTGTCTTATCAGGAATTGAAATATTTTCCCCCTTTCATGAAAGAATAAACAACATGTTCATACAAGACCTCAACAAAGGAACCGAGAGGCTATACAGTCTCATTTTTTATAATTGTCCTAAGGAATTTGTCAAAACCAAGGATGAGTTCAGGTTTGCCTTAAACTTTGTGGAAGATCAGCTAAAAATATCGTCCTGCGGAAAGGTAGAGATACAATATTTCAATACAAATCTTCCAAAGGTATTGGAAGCCCTTAATCACAACTCCTGTCTGCATAAGAAAATAGGAATTGATAAGAATGGCCAAATCAAGAACTGTCCCTTAATGCAGGAAAGCTTCGGAAGTATCCGAAATGTGAGCCTAGAGGAAGTATTGCAACAGCCAGATTTTAAAAAATATTGGAACCTCACCAAGGATCATATAGAAGTATGTAAGGACTGTGAATTCAGATACATCTGTACAGACTGCAGAGCCTATACAGAAAGCTCTCATTATGCCCCCAATGGACTGGACCTGTCAAAGCCTCTGAAATGTGGCTATAATCCCTATACCAATGAGTGGGAAGAATGGAGTAACAATCCGCTAAAACAGAAAGCCATCCATTCCTACAGCCTTTAGTAGTTCTTTATATCCTATTTAAAAAACTTCCATTTCGGAATAATGGCCAGCATTCCAAAACCTGTAAAAAGGAAAAGGTTGGTCACATCAGTATATAAAAACGTTGATAAGTAATAGTTGTGCATGAAAAAATGCAATACCAATAGGGCCGGAAACATAATAATTCCTACTTTTTTATAGAAAAACATCAGAACCAAACCTAGCATCATCAACACATCAATTGAGAAGATAATATAAAAATACCATTTTGGAATCTCAAGGAATTCATGTTGAAGATACTCATCAACATCTATTCCCAATCCCATTACTGTAAACAACATTAAGGCAGCAAATGCCAGTACAAATCCCCATCCTTTTTTCGGATCTTCGTCAAAATAGGTGTATTCTTCCATAGGTACAAAAATAAAGAACTTATGAGAGATTTCATAAGTTCTTTTATAGTTATTCGTTTAAAATTTGAATTAAATAGAGATAGCGTTGATCAGTCTATTTTTGTCACTTAAGTATTCTTCCATAGAAATCATACTTTCAGTTCTCATTACATCCTGAATATCATCAATCTGATAAATAATTCTTTTGGCATCATCTGTATTCTTTGCTCTTACTTTACAGAAAATATTATATTTTCCGGAAATAACACTTGCCTCAATTACGTTAGGAATAGTTGACAATTCTTTCAATACTTCTTGAGTACGGTTTGATTTTGTCAAAAGGATTCCGATGAAAGCTGTAAAGTGATAGTCCAGCTTACCATAATCGATGTTAAGAGATGATCCCAAAATAATACCTGCATCTTCCATCTTTTTCACTCTTACGTGAATTGTTCCAGCAGAAACGTCCATCTGCTTTGCAATTTCAGTAAAAGGCATTCTTGTGTTTTCTACTAAGAAATCAAGAATCTTCTTGTCTATTTCGTCCAGTTGATAGTTCATATTAGTTAAATTACAATTTCTTTAAAAAACCTATGTATTTTTTGCAAATTTATGAAAAATAATTTAACTAAAAAATATATATCAAATATTAACAATAATTAACACGGATGATAAAAATCATTAAAATATTCTGATTATTTAGCATTTGATTTTATAGAATCTGTTTTTATTTCAACTTTATCCGTAGAGGTTTTTTTGTCTTTTTTCTTCTTTTTAAACAAAGAATTGAAGCTTTTACTCCACATAACCCCAACTCCATACGCTTGATTAGCAGCTCCATTTGTACTTATCATACCAATGTTAGTAGGCTTGGAATACCCTCGTAGAACCAAAGTACCATCATTTTTCTTAGAAAGGTCATATTCTATAGATCCTTCACCAGAAAGATAATTATTCTGCGCCCCGCTGCTATTGGCATCGGTTTTAGACAAGGGAATTCCCAGGCCGGTTTTAATATTTATTCTAGGGGAAACAGCAACACTAAGCCCTGCATTAGCCCGGTCTCCAATATTAGAGTTTTGGTCACCTTTTACATAATTCAGGTCAATTTGGAATTCGTTACTCATGGTATTAAGAACAGATCCCAACTGCTTTAGAAGCATATTGTACCCTGAAGATTCGGCAACACTACCTACATTTACATCTACTCCACCTGTGTTGGACACATTGAACGTGCTTAAAAGAAGAACGGAACCAAACTGGAGTACTTTCTCCCCCTCCTGGCTCATTTTAGCGGCCAGCGTTTCTCTTACCTGACTGGAAACATCCATTGCCGTAAGATTCAGTTCTACTTTAGGATCCATCAAAGACTCGGTAATGTTGGCTTGCAACATAATACTAATAGGTTGAAGTTTCCCCATACTCAGATATTCTCCTGCATTGGAAACCATTCTTACGTAATTAGCCGTGATATCCAGTGCCGGCTTCATGGCGTCACCATCCCATCTGATGCTACTATTTTTTTCAATCTGAAAAGTCTTGTTAAGGATTGCCTTGGAAACAAATGTTCCGTTATCTACCTTATATGTTCCGCTCATGGCAATGTTGCCCTGTCTGTTCATCTGGAATTTGAGCGGATCTGCAATTCCTTTTACAGTAATGTTACCTACATCATCACCAACAAGTACATTTACAGTGGTTCCTTTATCCACAGCCAGATTGAAATCGATATTCATATTGGCACCTGTCTTTTTCTTTTCTTCCAGGGTTACCAAACCGTCTTTCCCTTCTTTCAGGAACCTCAGCATCTTGAATTCTTCAACATTGGAGGTAGAACTGGAATTAAAGGTGAAAGTACTTCCATTAAGAGCTTTCATGTTAGGAGTTGTAATACTCAATCCTGAAACCGGTCCATCCACATAAAGATCTCCCTGTCCATAGACTCTTCCCCAAAACAGATCAAAGTCCTTTTGAGTTGTATTAAGCATCAACAGGTTATCTGCCCTCATTACGAGAGATACCCCCATTGAAGAAAGAGTTTCAAACTGGATCGCCCCAGAGATGTTCCCTTTGGAGTTGGATCTACCATCATGAACCTCAATATTGTTGAGGATTGCCAATCCTTTGGTAAGCTGTATCACGGTATCATCAAATGAATAATCTACTCCTGTAAAAAGAAGTTTTAATCCAAAATCTTTTAGAGCTATATCTCCATTGTAGTCCAGGTTACGAAGCTTCCCATTAATCTTAAGATCCCCGGTTGCTTTACCTCTAATATTTCCAAAAATAGTCTGAACAAACTGCTGTGTAAATGATAAATCAAAGTCTCTCATTTCTGCTGTCAGATCAATAGTTGGAGAAGCGGTATTGTTATTAACAGTACCTGTAAGATTCAGACTATTATTCCCAAGTACCCCTGCTGAATGAACTTTAACATCAATGTCATATACATTCAAAGAGAATCCATTGGTGGCAGAAATAGAAATATCCCCCATTTCATTACCATTCATCTTAATATCATCTATGGTAAGATCTACTAATGGCTGTAAAGTACTTTTATCCATTTTGATCTTTACACTTCCGTTGGCAAGACCCTGTATATCCATACCATTTCCTCCGGACTGCATTTCCAGAAGCTTTTCGATGGCAAAATCACTGATATCAGCATCTACATAAAAGTCCTTGGCTGACTTAAATTGTGCTTCCTTAATAAATAAAGCACTTTTATCAGAATAAACCCTCAGATTCCGAATGTCAAAATCTGCTGTTTTCTTTCTATAGGTAATAGAGTGATTAAGCTCCGGACTAGTATCTATTGCCCATGTAACCTCATTGAATTTAACTTCGGTAGGCTCAAATTTAAATACATAATCGCCCACAGCATCTGTGGACTGATCGACATTAATGGCATATTCTTTAAGCTTTTCGTTTAGCTCATCATCCGGACTTCCATGTTTAAATACGGTGGCCAGATGAAGAGTATTTCCATTTTCATTGTTTCCTTTAAGCTCAAAATCCTTAATAATATTCTTATTGTATTGCAATCTGTTGATTCTGGCATACAACTGCTGATCAAGATTAGCGGTATTTATTCTTATTTTGACACTATCCACCAAAGCACTGTCTCTATTGATGTTCTTTCTGTCATTAATTTTATAGTCAGGATTAGAGGATGCTAAGGCTTTATCTGCATCTGTAATCTCTTCCTCTTTTGTCATGATATACTTTAAAGCTGATGCATCAAGATTCAGGATCAGGTTATTGGAGTTTCCGTCATATTCTCCTTCTACCAAAGCTCCGTTAGGCAGCTTCAGTTCAGGTAAGAAATAATTAACCAATCCCTGTTGTACATCAAACTTCATAGTGAAATTCTGACCTCTGTACAATTTTCTTGGTGGTGGACCAACAAGTATCCTCCCTACTCCATTCTCTACCATTCCTACAAGATCAGCAAGGCTATATTTACCGGATATTTTCCCTGTAGCAGCACCCGGTGCATCCACATCTATCACACGTCCCCCGGCTTCAATAAATGTCTTTACTTTGGCATTAGGAATATCATATTTCTGAGTAGCTGTAGCAAAGTGAAGGTTATTGGCATTGATATCCAATGTAAGGTCATTGATGGATGACATAGACATTTTACCCTCAACCTGTCCACTTACAATCTGGTTTCCTGGTTTATTGGTAAAATAGTTCATATTCAGATGGGTAACATCAGCATTTACATCCATAGCCACTTTAGAAGTACTGAAGTCTATCAGTCCTTTGATAGTAGCTTTTGCCTGCTCATCATCAACAGTAATAAGCCCGTTATATTTTTTATGGTCCAATAATCCATCAAGATATAGATTATTGATAACCTTATCCATAATTTCAATGCTGGCAATCTGGGATTTGGTAGTAAGACGCATTGTATTGACATCAAAGCTCTGCCCATTAAGATCAAATTTACCGGAGATTAAACCTACTGTTTTATTTTTTGTGATTACAGAGGTATTTAAATCCTTTACATCAAGATATCCTGAGTATTTTGGCATTGCCGTGCTATATCCTGTTAAAGAAAGCTTGGAGATTTTTGCCTGCCCAATCCCTGTCATCAGATTTCCGTTATCCACATAAATTTGATCCGGATTTACCTTTGCTGTTCCGTTATACTTTAGCTTTCCAAAATCATCAGCAAAGTTCTTCATTTTGCTGGCGATAAAAGTAGGCATCATTGCTTTTAAATCCTTATAGGTGAAGTCCATAGAAAGATCTTTTGTTTCGATGGAAAAGTGCCCGTTCAGCAAATTGTCAACCTTCATTGTTTTTGTAGCGATATTCACGTCAGGATTTCGGATCAGGAAATCTTCCAGGTGAAATTTATTTAAAGGGCCAGTCATTTTTCCCGCAAGATTAAATGGCTTGAAATTATCCCAGTTCGTCACAAAATAGCTGATATCATATCCACTCACCTGACTTCCCTGTTGAATATTCATATCCCAACGAACCTTATCTGCAAAATCTGCCCACGAACCATCACGAAGATTGAATTTAATATCTCCCTGAAGCAAGGTATGATCTGTATTTAGGGTAAGATCTTTTAAGGATAGAAATTGTTTGGTTAAGGATAATTCTGTTGAAAAGGTATCAACGATATGAGATTTACCCCATCTGGAAGTCACAAAGGACATATTATTAATAAGCGCCGAAACATTGGGTCCGTTCACCTTAACGTTGGGTGCTTTTAAGTTAAAATTTGTTGCAGTAAGCCATTTCCCCTCTTCTCCGGAAGAGTTTTCATTAATAATAGAAACTTTGGAATCAAGGATCTGTACTCTTGAGTTTAATTGAAACGGAGGTTTTTTGGGGTCTCTTTTTTTTCCATCATCAAACAGCTCTGTGAATCTGACAAAATTGGAGATACTATCTCCTTTATAAGTAATAACTTTTACTTCTGCATTAACAAGTGTAAGGGAATTAAAGCTTAAAGAATTGCTTTTTCCTGAAATAGCATTTACCGCCAGAGATATCCAGTCTGAGTCAGCACGAAATTCACGTGCTTTGATAAAATCTAATCCTTTATAATCTTTTACTTTTAATCCTTTTATCGTTACATTTCCAAAATAGTTCACATCTACACTTTCAGTAGAAAATCCGGATTTAAAGTCATTGTTTACAAGTTTTAATGCCTGATCTGCTGCCCATTGTTTAGTTACCGGAAGGTTAACGGCAACCAGTACTCCTCCTACCAGAACAATACCCAACCAAAAGAGAATAAGCAAAAGCTTTGCCCACCAACTGTAACTGGTCACATCTTTTATAGCCTGTTTCCCAAACTCTTCTGCTGTTTCTATGGGATGATTAATTGCATCTGAAGCTAGCTCAGATGCCTCTTTTACTGTTTCCCGAACTTTGCCCTCTACATTTTCCACAGTCTTCTGTACCTGATCACCTAGGTTTTCAGTTACGGATTTTTTATTCTCATTCTCGTTATTATTCTCTAACTTTGCCATTATTATGAGCGACTCTATAATTTTAGGTATTGAATCGTCTTGCGACGACACCTCAGCAGCTATCATCAAGGGGAATTCTATTCTTTCAAACATTGCTGCGAATCAGGCCATCCATAAAGAATATGGAGGTGTAGTGCCTGAATTGGCTTCGCGAGCCCATCAACAAAATATAATCCCCGTTGTTGAAAAATCTTTTACCAAAGCAAATATACAACAAAATGCAATCTCTGCTATAGGATTTACACGTGGCCCCGGACTTTTGGGATCTCTTCTTGTAGGAACATCATTTGCTAAGTCATTGGCTATGAGCCTCAACGTTCCGTTAATTGAAGTTAATCACCTCCAAGCCCATATTTTGGCCCATTTTATCGAAGATGCAAATCCTATGCCGCCTACCTTTCCTTTTCTTTGTCTTACCGTAAGTGGTGGACATACCATGATTGTATTGGTGAAGGATTATTTTGATATGGAAATCATCGGAAAAACAATTGATGATGCCGCAGGAGAAGCTTTTGACAAAATCGGAAAAATCTTTGATCTGGATTATCCTGCCGGACCTATTATTGACAGGCTTGCAAAGGAGGGAAATCCTGATGCCTTTAAATTCAACAAACCTAAGTTAGAAAACTTCGATTATTCTTTCAGTGGTATTAAAACTTCCGTTTTATATTTCATTCAAAAAGAAGTTAGAAAAAACCCCGATTTTATTAAGGAAAACCTCAATGACCTTTGTGCATCTGTACAGAAATGCATCATTGAGATCCTAATGAATAAGCTAGAAAAAGCTGCTAAAGAACTGAACATCAAAGAAGTTGCCATTGCTGGTGGTGTATCTGCCAATTCTGCTCTTAGAAAAGCAATGGAAGACAACAAGGAAAGACTGGGTTGGAGTATTTACATTCCAAAATTTGAATATACTACTGATAATGCTGCCATGATTGCCATGGTTGCACAACTGAAGTTTGAAAGAGGAGAATTTACAGATTTAAGAACTTCAGCAACTGCAAAATATGATTTATGAAAATACTCTTAGAAGAAAAATTACTGGGAACACATTCTAAAAAGAACTCAAAATACTACTGGATATTAGAAACAATTACAGGGAAAAATGAGAACACTGAGGACTCTTTAGAGTATTTCCAATCAAGTTCTGAGAAAGGATATATTCAGGATGTAAAAGAAGAAATTTTAAAATCAATAAATTCTGAACATCCTTTTAGTTTTCCTTACACCCCAAAAGAGGGAGATTATTTATCGATCAAAAATAATCTGAGAAAGCAGGAATACTTAAATCTGATTTTCATTAATAACAATTGGATAGAAGAAATATTCATGTGTTCTTATCGGGACTGTGATAATGATATATACACAACCATCAAAACAGGAGTTGCATTTTTAACTCAGGATATATGAAATTATTTTATGGAGAAATTGCTCATCAACAAGTTACTATCAACGATGATGAGCAACAACATATTGTAAAGGTTCTTCGCATGAAAGAGGGAGAAGAAATTCATGTGACGGATGGAAAAGGGAAACTGGCTTTCGGAAAACTTATTATAGAGGGAAAGAAAGCAAGTATTGAAGTTGCTGAAATCAAGGAAAACCTCCCAGTCTTTAATCCCAGACTTCATATAGCGATTGCCCCAACGAAGAATATTGACCGTATAGAATTTTTTGTAGAAAAGGCTGTAGAAATGGGAATTTCTGAGATCAGTATTATTGTGACTGAAAAAACTGAGCGTAAGAATATCAATATAGAAAAAATCAGAAAGCAGGCTATTGCTGCATCTAAGCAGAGTTTAAGATTTTATTTCCCGGCCATCAATGATGCTGTAAAATTACCTGATTTCCTGAAAAGCATTGATCCTGAAAACACTTATGTAGCGCATTGTCATGAAAATCTGGAAAGAATAGATCTTAAAAATATACCTTCAATGGAACAAGTTACTTTCTTAATTGGTCCTGAAGGTGATTTTTCTGAAAAGGAAATTTCTTTTCTGGCTGAGAATAAAATCAAGGCTGTTTCATTAGGTAACCAGAGGTTGAGAACCGAAACTGCCGGCGTATTTGTAGCTGCATGGAATTATTATAATATGATCTAAAAACTTATCAGAAAAAGTGGATAACCTATGATTATTCTGTAATCCATTTACCATTTTTTCTGTATTGATAAGTTCCTCCCTCATCATCATTAATCTGGACGCTTTGCAGAACCAGTTTTCCTTTTTCCCAGGCATACACCTTGAAATAGGTATCTGTAGGCCCAACATGATAATCGGAAATAATTTTCTTTTTCAATGCATCTATTTTAGGATTAATGATGGTATCCAGTGGTTTATAGCGCTCATACCTCCTTGTACTCTTGTTATAAAGCCAAAAACTGGACGAGGAAGTGTAGTTTCCTGCCTGATTAACAAGTTCTATGTCATTTAATCCATCAAAATTAATATCCTGATTAACACCAAAAAAGGCCTCTCCTTCATTTAAAACCGAAATGGTATCTACAATAATTTTTTGATGGAGAATTTCTTTATCAAATATTCCTATGGATTTAAAATCAATAGTCTCATTTGATCTTTTTATTCCCTCAAGCGTATAAACATATCCATTTCCTTTCAGCGTTTTTGAAAAAGGGATAGCTGTTGTATCTATACTTTCTTCCACTTGTAGGGGTTTTATAATACTGTCTTCATTAGTCCTATTTTCTTTCTTAGCAGTTGTTTTTTTACCACAGCCAATGAAGAGTATTCCAATGAAGAGCATTATTTTATTCATACTCCCAATGACTGATTGCTACGTTTAAAGATGTGATAAGGGAAAAATGCAGCAATTACAAAAGGTATTAAATTTAGTGCACCTGCAAGAACAAATTCGTAGGTATATAAATGAAATATAATGATGAACAGCATAAAAAAAGTAAGCAGTTTTCTATTAAAAGCTCCTGCGAAGCAAAGAAACTGAAGTCCAATGCCCATTAGAGTAAGTACCACCCAAAAATTGTCGTAGGTATAGACCTGCTTTATCCATTCGGGTACTACTCTATCTGCCATCAGATAGTTTTCATAGGTATTTAGTTTTGCGGCATCTTTGTCTATCCACAGCAGTTTATCTGTCTGCTTAAGAATATTTTTTGCAGTTCCTAAAAACTTGCTCATCCCGGCAAGACTGTATGTTATTAAAAGTCCAAGATAAAAATACTGTACCTGTTTATAATCTTTTTCATCAAGGTTTTTGGGAAGCAGAAAGATACTCAGGAAAAAACCGAGTATAATAAGATGGTTGGTATGACGGATTCCAAAGTTGGCAGATATGGGAAGATTAATAACCGTTATCAGTAAAAATATCAATACATTAAGTATATAGGACTGTTTGATAAGCGAGGCAATAATACATATTCCACAAGCAACTAAAAGCCCCACAAATAGCGGCACACTAGGATACTCAGGAAACATCATGCGCTGAATCCACAAAGCAGGTTCGTAAAGTTCCTTTGGCCTACCCGTAAGTTCAGCAAATCTTCCATATTGGGCAACCAGCCAATACAAGCCAAATATTCTTATGGCATAGTAAGCAATTTTATAATTGAATACAGTAAGCTGAGCGTAGTTCATTAGAGCTTGGTAATAAATGTTTTAGTGATCTTCATCTTTTTCTCATCCACTTCTATGGGTCTATATTTCTCCTTGTACAGTAGATATCCCTGGAACTCCGGTAGGGCATCTTTAGCAAAAATAAGAAGCTTTTTCATATTCCCGTTCCTATCATTATTTAGATCTATTTCTCCTCCATACGCAGTGATAATACCATCCATATCATTATCCGTATAGTGTTTCGTATTGGTATTTAAAATTCTTAAGGTATCCCCATTTTTAATTCCGTAAAGCTTATACCTCTGTCCAAATTCTTCTCCTCCGCAAGGCACCGTAAACAACTTCCAGCTTGCAAAAGGATATATTTCTTTTCTTCCTATTTCTCCCATAACAAGACTTATCAAAGACATTACGAAAGAAAAAATGAATAAATATTTGGTGTATTTTTTCATGAATCTAAAGTATATTTTGTTCGGCTAAATATTTTGCATAAATCTCCTTTCCACTACTGATGGAATTTACCGCCCATCGTATCTGCATTTCCAACAGCTTTTGTTCATTAAGCTTATAGTCAATATTTGATTTAAGAAGTTTCTGTTTCAGCTCATACATACAAATTCCTGCCGCTACAGAAACATTATAACTTCTTGTAAAGCCAAACATCGGAATAGCCAGTGTCTCATCTGCAAAATCAATGACTTCTTCAGAAACTCCGGCCTGCTCGGTTCCGAAAACCAAGGCTATGGGTTCTGTAATTTCATATTCAGGAAGCATTACGGCATTTTTTTCAAGAGATACAGCGAGAATTTTATAGCCTCTGTCCTTAATATTTTGCAAGGAGTCAATATTCTTAGGCATTTTTTCAACTTCAACCCATGTTTCGGCACCCTTGGTAACCGTAAGATTGGGATTGAAAACATTTTCTTCCTCCATGGCAACTACCTTATGGAAAGCACAGGCTTCCACCGATCTTATGATAGCCGCAGCATTTCTGAACTGGTACACATCATCCATCACAGGAAGCACAAAATCAGAACTTTCTTTGGAGAAATGTTCAATCTTTGCCAGTCTTTCTTCTGTTAAAAACTGTTTTAAATATTCAAAAGTTTGTGCTAAATCTTTCATTCATTTTCAAATCTTTGCAAATTAACGTAATTTTGGAGTATGAAGCCTAATTGAGGCCCAATTCTTAATTAAAAATAGTACATGAAGCGAAAAGTCCTGCTCATCTATACCGGAGGAACCATCGGTATGGAAAAAGATTATGAAACCGGCAGTCTCCGTGCCTTTGATTTTGGTAATATCTTTGAAAAGATGCCTGAAATGAAGCTTATGGAATGTGAAGTTTTCGTGCATCCCTTTGCAAAACCACTGGACTCTTCGGATATGGGACCTGAGGAATGGAGAGTAATCGCCAACTATATTCTAAAAAATTATCATGACTATGACGGTTTCCTGATTCTTCACGGAACAGATACCATGTCTTATACAGCTTCGGCACTAAGCTTCATGTTAAAAGGTTTAAGAAAACCTGTAATTATGACCGGTTCCCAACTTCCCATTGGTGATCTGAGAACGGATGCTAAAGAGAATCTTCTTACCAGCCTTTACTATGCAAGTCTTTATGAGAATGATGAAGCGGTTATTCAGGAGGTTGCCATTTATTTCGAATATAAATTATTACGAGGTAACAGAACACTGAAGTATTCTGCGGAGTATTTTGATGCCTATTCAAGTCCCAACTACCCTATTTTAGGGCAATCCGGGGTTCACTTAAATATTATCAAGGATAATCTCTTCCGTTGTGATCCTGAAGTAGAATTTCACGTGGATGAACATATTTCTGAGGACATTTTATTCTGGAGGATTTTCCCGGGCATGCATTTGAGCCACTTTAGAGAAATTCCTAAAATGAAAGTTCTTATTCTGCAGGTATTTGGTTCAGGAACGATATTCAGTAGTGCAAAAACGCAGGAAACACTTCAGGAAATCAGAAATAATGGCACTGAAATCGTAGTGGTAAGTCAATGTATTTCAGGAGGTATCTCGTTTGGAAAATATGAAAACAGTAATATTTTTTCAAGAATAGGAGCTATAAGCGGCAGAGATATGACTGCAGAGACAGCTATAACTAAAGCTATGCACCTGATAGACAATCCTAATTACTCCGGAAGTTTCGCGGATAACTTTACCAAAAGCCTTTGCGGAGAAATTACTGCTGAAAAAATGCACTAAAAATTTGGTATTTAAATAAAATATCCTATTTTTGCAATCTCAAAAAGAGAGGTGTCCGAGTGGTTGAAGGAGCTACCCTGGAAAGGTAGTATACGGGTAACTGTATCGAGGGTTCGAATCCCTTCCTCTCTGCAAAATAAAGCGTTGTATATCAACGCTTTATTTTTTTGCCCGTTTGGATAACATTTAAAATATCATTTTCCACAAATTATCAACAAGTTATCCACAGGTTTTCCACAATATCTTTTTGTTTGCCTATTTTCTTTTGTTAAGATTCATTTTATAATTTGTACTTAACAAAAATTACAATCTGGTTTTCTATTCCTAAATCTATCCTAAATCCAATTCTACTTTTGTCTTGTTTTTAAACAGTATTGAATATGTTTCAATAATCATTCAATACATAAAGCATCTAAATTTGTCATGATAAAATATCCTCAAGCGGTATCTCCGTTGTCCTTATCTAATCTTATGGTTTTACAGGTTTTAACATTTATAGTAAAGCATTTATCCGGCATATTCAGTATCAGGAAAATTCTTGTAGCTTTTAGTATATTAGGATATATGGGAAGTGTAATACATGCACAAATCAGTCCTCCGGGTCTGGGAGATGCCAATACTGCTTTCTGGTCTGCATTTGGAGTAAAGCGTCAGCTGGATTCAGTGGGAAAAAAGCAAACAATGAGCTATATTGCTATAGGGCGCAAAAGTAGTCCGGACAATGACAATTTGTTTTCAAAGCAAGCCATTTTTGTATTAAATCATGAGGTTTACAATTCTTTTGCTCCTCATCAGCAATACAGCTATGCCATCAGCTACAGAAGACAACCTCAATATGAAAGTGATGCTCCTTATGAAAAAGAAAATACGGAACAGGAGTTCAGGATCTATGGACGATATGCCTATACTTTTAATCTTGGAAAGAAATTTAAATTAAAAAATACTGTCCGACAGGAATTCAGAAAGTTCTTTGATACTGATTTTCATAAGGTGGAAGAGGATTTTCAATTAAGAACCCGTATCAAAAGCCAGTTGACCTACAATGTATCTCCTACGAATAATCAAAACCTGGCCATAAGTGCCGAAGCTCTGTTTTCTGTGAGTCATCTTAATGAACCTGAACAGCATTGGAATTCTTTTGGTTATCGGGAAATGCGTCTTTCTGCTTATTATATGTTTAATATTCCACATTCTCCTTTTACCGTAGATATCGGATATATGGATGATCTGATTCAGGGTAGTAAAAGTATTCATAAAGGCGGAGTACATTATCTGGCAGCCGATCTGATCTGGAACATACCTTATAAAAAGTAATCATTCAATGAATATAAAAATCCCAGCCATCTCTGACCGGGATTTTTGCTTGGAAAACACAAGATTTTCCACAATATAATTAAGTATGAATGTTTGGTGTAAAATTTAGTTACATAAGGTGAGAAACTGACGACTCATTTGTACCTTGAATTTTGCTTCAGCTCTTGAATGATGATAAATAGAATGCTCAAATGCGCGTACTGTCTTCAGTTTCTGATCAATAAATTCAGCAATATCAGCAATGGAAAAAATAAAATCCTTGTAGGTCTCCATATTTACGGTCTGTCCGTAATATGGCAGATACGCTTTCAAAAAGGGAATTACTTTCTGATGACGATTGTAGCTGATACAATACCCTACCCCATCTACGGAGGTAACAATATGATGATCATTGATATAATCCAGAATATTTTTATTTCCGTTTAAAGCATTATTGTTTTTTGAACAATACTTGTTGACTTTATCCAGAATGTGCTGTGCATATTCCATCATCGAAATATTTTTAAATTCAAATATATGGTTTAATGCCTTTTTAGAGGAATTTCCTTTTTCACAATCGGTACAGAAAGAGATTCCAATTCTTTCATGATAAGGAAAAAAGCAGTCTTTAATTTCAATGAAAGCATCTGCCTTTAGCTTATTTTCTGTAAAATTGTAATAAAGGTAAGGGCTATATAAAGCTACAAGAGCTTTCAAATAGTCTGTTTCATTTGTATTATAATATTCTTCAAACCATTTTTCAAGGTTATCATAATAGTGGCTTTCAAAGTCTTTAAAGTTTAAGTAAAATGGCAATTCCATAGCTCTGTAATTTTGATATGACAAAGCTATTACGGTAATGCGACAAAACTTGACGCAATATATTTTCTTTTGAAATATTATGTAGAATCAAGAGAGGGACAGCAAAACAAAAATCTGTTTCCTAAAATCAAGATATCTGACATTAGGAAACAGATTTTAAGATTGAAAATGATTGAACTTTCAACGATTATTTGTCATAATTTTTCATCAGATACTCAAAATAATGGATCATCTTCATATAGTTTTCTATGCTGAGATATTCGTTGGTACTGTGGATACTCTGCTGCTCTGAGCTGTTGATTTTAATAGGCATAAATCTGTAAACATTTTTACTTACAATTTCATACTTACCGGCATCGGTACCCGCCATTGTAAGGTAAGGAGATACGATTGCTCCGGGATAAATTTCTTTCACCCCCGCTTCTATTAATTTGAATGCCTTTGTATTGGTAGGAGATACTGAAGAGGCTTCTCTTGTATTATCAATCTCTTCTACTTCTACGTCAAAGCCTTTGGTTGCCTTTGCAATATGCTCCCGAACATCTTTTACCGTATTTCCCGGTAGAAGTCTGAAATTAACAACAAATTCTACTTCAGGAGAGAGTACATTGGTTCCATCACTTCCTTTCATCATCGTTAAAGCTGTGGTGGTTCTTACCAATGCATTGGTTGTATTATTTTTGGTGAGCTGTGAGATCAGTACTGGTTTTAAAAGCCATTGGTTTGCCAATGCTAATCTGGTGGTAAACGGCATAGCTCCTCCGATGTTATTAAAAAATTCTTTGATTAATGGGGTGATAACAGGTTTCATCTGATCATCTTCTAGCCGCTGCATAATCACAGCTGCTTTTCCAATGGCACTTTCCATTGGAGGCATAGAAGAATGTCCTCCAAGTCCCTTTACCTTTATTTTGGCGGAAAGAAATCCTTTTTCGGCACACCCTACTACAGCAACATCTGCATCTACACCAGCTACGTTTCCTTTTCTCATGATTAATCCGCCCTCATCATATACTGCATCAAACTTCAGCCCTTTTTTCTTAAAATAATCTGCAATCTGTATGGCTCCTTTTTGTCCGCCCACTTCTTCATCAAAACCAAAAGCAAGGTAAATATCACGTTGCGGTATTTGTTTATTTTTAATCAAATTATTCATGGATTCCATTAAGGAAAAAAGCATTCCTTTCATGTCTATAGCTCCTCTACCGTAGATTCTTCCGTTGGCAACAGCTCCTGAAAAAGGGGCATAATCCCAATCCTCGGAAACTTTGGAAACAGGTTCTGATGGTTTGTCATCCGGTCTGAATACATTTTCTTCATTATTTTTTATATCGGCATCTCCTGGAGGAACCACATCCATGTGGGACAGAAATAAAATGGGTTCAAGTCCTGTGTTGCTTCCTTTAAGTCTGTATACTAAACCATACTGATTCACTTCAACATATTCGGTGTACTGATACACCAATGGATAGGAATTTTTTAAATATTCTTTAAACTGACCAAAAGGAGCATAATTAAATTCTCCCAAACTCCCTGTAGAAACAGTTGGAATCTTTATTCCTCCTGACAACCGCATTACTGCTGAGTCATTTTTCACAGGTTTCCAGCCCTCACCAGTTCCAGATGTATTTTTCTTAAAAGGATAAGTGTAAGTCTTGATCAAGAGTACGGCAGCAAGAATAATAAGAATACCCAGAATGGCTAAAAGAACTTTTTTCATAGCAGATAGATTTTGTGAAGTGGTTTGATTGTATAAATATAGTAAAGTATTTGGTCTTTAACAATTTTAAAACAGGGCTTTTCAATGATATATTCTATTTAAAAACCTGTTGAGTCTCTAAGTTATTTTATGCAAACAAATAATCCCTTTCTAGGTTTAGAAAGGGATTGTATTTATTTAAATCAGTAAGATATTAATTCAATATTTCATTCATTTGGGTCAGAATGATTGGTTTTCCGTCTGTCACTACAATGGTGTGCTCATGTTGTGCCATATAACCGCCTTTATTTCCTACCATTGTCCATCCATCTTTAAGCTCTACGGCAAGATTTGAGGAAGTGGAAATAAATGTCTCAATGGCTACTACAGAGTTTTTCTTGAAGCGTCTTGAATCAAAACGATTTTTGTAATTCAGCAATTCGTCGGGTTGTTCATGTAAGCTTTTCCCTACCCCATGGCCTGCAAGATTTTTAATGACTTTAAAACCTCTTTTCTTGGCTTCGGTTTCCATGAGAAATCCAATATCGGCGATCTTCACACCTCCTTTGATGTTATCAATTGCTTTTTGTAAAATATCTTTAGAGGCATCCACCAGTTTTTGATGTTGGTGAATATCTTTTCCAATGATAAATGAACCTCCATTATCGGCCCAATATCCATCCAGTTCTGCAGAAACATCTATATTAATCAGATCCCCTTCTTTTAATACCCGTTGTTCTGATGGAATGCCATGGCAAAATTCATTATCTACGCTTATGCAGGTCCATCCCGGAAATCCATAGGTGAGATAGGGAGCTGATTTAGCTCCAAGATCTGCCAGTATTTTGCCTCCATATTCGTCAAGATCCTTTGTTGTCATACCGGGTTGGGCATACTTTGTCATCTCTCTCAGGGTGTAAGCAACGGCTTCACTTACTTTCTGCATTCCGATTAACTGATCTTCATTTGTAATTGACATACAATTTATTTTGATTATTGATATAAACTCCAAGGACTGCAAACCTATCTGAAATGTTTTTAGTCGCTGTAAACTACAAAGTTAAAGAAATAAAATATTCTTTTTCTGAGCTCGTAAAAATAAAACAGGGAGTACCCAATGATACTCCCTGTTATTGCTACCTGATAGGTAGATGTTTTTGGTTTAATTTATATTTTAAATATAATTAAAAGCCTCTGTTGACGGTTAAAATATTTTCATCTTGGCTCAACATTCCTGCTGTATTTTCAGTGACTATTTTAAAGTGATGAGATAATGCAGTTCCATCAAGTCCATTATAAAGAAGAGTCCCAGTTCCCAAATCAGTATCTTTCAATGCCAGTTTAATAACTTCTTTTATTGGGGTATTAATATTTTCCAACGTTTTTATCTTCTTCCAGTTTCCTTGGCCAGACATTTTATAAACATGGTATTTTGCTTTATAGGCCATTTTACTCCATGTAAATGTTACATTAGTGTATCCTTGTCTACCAGGAATTCCTGAAAACTTTATTATTGGAGATTTTGGCAATACATTTTCCGTAATGGTTGTAATCATAATTTTCGATGCCTCCGAAGGAGCATATTCTGTTACAACAACATCAGATTGCGGATTTCCTGTATAGTTTGCTTCTGCATATTCTACCTCTGCCTCCACGGTTACGCGATAATATAATGGATCACTGAACGGAAATTGAACCAAATCTTCAAAATCATCTTCTAATGTCCAGACTTTATCATTCAAAACACCTGCGGCTTCCAAATCCAGCTCTTTTACAAGCTTCATAGTTCTTACAGAAACGGCATCCTGCATGGTAAGGGCACGATAAAGCTTTGCTTTCTTAACGTTATATATCTTTTTATAAGAATTGATCGTTATCTGCATTTTAGGTAAAATACCTAATTCTTTTTCTTCTAAAACAGGAATCACACTTTTGATCTCCGGTGTTTTTAGAGGGAATGAATTGACCATCTTTACAGGTCCTACCGCTGTACTCATCTCTCCCTGTACAAGCTGTGCATTGACTTCTTTTACAGAGTAGAAATAAACACTTGTGGAAGCACCATCTAATGTAAAATCTACAAATGTTGTTTTATTATTTCCTACTACTTTCATCATAGGTGCCATATCGAAATCTGGAGAGGTAGGGTTCAAATAGGCTCCGCTTTTATCTCTGATCACCTGGGCTTTTGGAACAGGCTGATAGTCTCCTCCTTTAATATGCTGATACAAGATCGGAATTTCTGTTAATGGTACATATGAATTCTGAATAGTCTGTTTAATAAAATCATAGAATGTTACTTTCCCATATTTTCCACTTGGATGTGCTGGAATGATTTGATGTTCCAAATGAGTCATCTGAGACGGAACTACGGGATTGATACTCTCCTGAAAATGTTTATTATGGTCTTTAATAAACAAGTTAATATTCTTGAATAAATCTTCATTATCCGGAAGTGGGAAACCAAAGCCATTATGCACTGTAAAGAGTTTTGTCGCTGCATTATAGCCAGCATTTGCCAATTCTAATAACCTTGTATTGAAGAATTCATCATTGTTTTTGTCTCTGATATATTCTATAGAATTAACTGTTGGCTCCTCATAATTTCCTTCTGTATAGTTATAGAGTGAACTTAACAGAATATCATCATTACTACGAAGATACATCACGCTAAACGGCCTGTGCGTAAACTGCGTTGTAAAAGCGTATGATGAACGTCCGAAATAATCCGGTCTGGTTGCAAATTTAGATCCCATTGGTGCCTCCGGAGTTGCAGGAGCTTCAATTCTTCTTCCAAACATCATGGTTGGGATAGAAATCCTTGAATTATATCCTACATAGGTGTTGTCTATAGCTCTGGCTCCGAAAATGCTGTATTTCTCTAACACATCCGGGGCTTGAGGAATCACATGATCCTTAGTCAAACGACATGGTGCATTGTAGTGAAGATAGGCTCTGTACCCTGGATAGAAATTCACTTCTTCCGTTCTTGGAACATTGGGCTGTAGAGGGTTTGTATCACTATGGGATTCGTCCAAAGCAAAAACTTTTAAATCACCACTTCCGATATTATCTATGCGGATCACCTTAAGTATTCTTTTCTCTGCTCCCTGTTGTCCTACTGCAGACACACGAATACTTCCTCTGTACCATTGTACACTGTCTTTACCTGGAATATCAGAGTATTGAGGATGCTTATTCAAAGTATATCCTGAGAAATTAAATTCATATAATCCTGTAAATGCAACGCCTGGTTCGTTAACTCTTGTGATGGTTGCATTCTTCTTAATACCTCTAAATTTCCTGTAGTACGTATTGTAAGTAATATCCGGTGCCTGACCTGATTCTACGGTAATCTCTTCTGTATGAATAGGCCAGTTATCTCCAATCTGAATTTTAAGAGCATGAGGGTTTACCGCTCCCCATGAACTTGTATTTTGCATATTCTCTGCCACCATGAAAGATACATTGGCACTTGGCACTAAAAAGTTCGCAGGATCAAAAGGAATCGGAGTATTTTGTCCGAATGCATTTCCAATCTGCATTTTCAGAATATGAAAAATCGGAAAGTCCGGGCTTGAACCTGGCACAATATTATGAATCGTATAATCATCTGTTCCTACGCTAAAGATACCTCCGATATAATTAGGGAAAGATGCCGCAGGAATAGTTGGGGTCATCATCTGATTAACTCCGGCACTGGTTAGTGGCAATGCCTTTGTTTTAATTACAGAAATTAAGGGATTTCCAGGCAGATCCGTGACGGTATCAATCATTCCGAAAACTTGTTTTAATGCTTCAGGACGGTAGAAAACTTCTATTTTATCTGCAAATAGCTCTTCATTATCTGGTAAAGGATTAAAGGTAGATAACTCTACTCCATTAATTGCTTTTTGGTAGGAAATCATATCCTGTGAAGCATCATACTCCATAGTAAGTCTCACCAAGGTCTTATCAGTAGCCGGATTTAGCTTATACATATCCTGCTCATTCTGTGATGTAAGCAATATTGGCAGCTCTTCCTGTACTAGGAATGCACTGATACTGGATGGAGGTAATAAGGTATTGGCAGGTTTAATTTTTGATTCTACCTGTTGGATAATAGGTGAAGATGTTGCTCTTGAGAACCAGTTTACTCCATAAGATCCATATACATGGATTCCTGATCTTGTTTCTTTGTGTACAAATGCTGGGTTTCCAAAATCCGGAATAGCAATAGCTACCGTTTCGTTGTGTGCTTCATCTCCATTTGAGTATACGTTCAGGAAATTAGGATCATTTGGTAATTCCGGAAGGTTCCATTTAGGATCTCCTTTAGTTTTATACTCAATTCCTACAGATACAGGATACGTGAACTTGGACATATCAAACTCTTGAGTTGTGTAATAAAACGGACTGTTCGCGGGTTCATCCGGAGCCAGCTCTTCAATCATCAAGCTTAAATATCTTCCTGTTCCGTCATGGGTATATCCATTGGCATCAGTAAGGCTGCTCATTGTAGTTCCTGCCGTAGGATCTGCTGAAACCATTCCTGGAACCGGTGCTTTTAAACGAACTGGCAGAGACAGACGCTGATCTTCTAAGGAAGTTGGCAAAGACATTGAAAGATGATCAATTTTTGTGGATGGCTCTCCCGTATGAAAATCCACAAGAGTTTCATAGTGAGCAATATATAAATACTGATTTCCATCATAAACTTCGTCTCTTAAATCCAGATGTCCTAACCCAAGCATTCTTGCGACATGATAATCTAATCCCGCCATCTGAAGGTTATTAAAATGAGAGAATTCCAGGGGATTTGAATCATCAGGGTTATCAGTTGAAAAATAATGATCAATAGCTAAGTGATTATCCGGGTTCTGGCTAAGGTCTAAATACCTTTTAACAGAATCCCTAATGGTATTTTCCTGCTGTGGCATATGTCCCCATTTTGTCTCATAGTTTCTGAGATTTACAAATTCATCATCGTTATATCTGGCCCAGGCAGCGTGAACAGGTCTATCCGGATTAGGTTCTAGCCTGCGTAAAACCTCTCCATCATCCACTGAAAGTCCAAATTTTCCAATTTCTTCCCAATTTCTTTTGAAAATAATATCATCATAGAACTCAAAATTAACCTTGGTAATAACAGTACCTGTTGGAATAAAACGAATACTTCTTCCGTTTTCAGCAAAGATTTTTTGTGAAAAATTTGAGATATTCTTTCTGAAGGTAACATTTTTTGAAAGCCCTGCAAGATTGGTTTCTACAGAAAGAACTTCTGTTTTGGCAGATCCATTATTACCGGAGGTAAGCTGTGTTGCAAAGAATAATTTTTTATTGGATTCTACCTCAATAAGATTACTTCCATACTGCTCTATAAATCCCGCAGGATTTGAAAAGGGATCTGTTTGGTTTCTTACCTCATTATATTTGTTTTTATTTCTGAAGTATACACGGAACATTCCGTCTTCACTATTACCATATAACCACAATCCTTCGGAATCAATAACCGTGGTTGGCTGATTCGTAAGATTAAGTTCTCTTACCTGAGGTTCATATCTGGTTCTATAAACACGGACAAAGTCATTTTGTTTATTAAATCCTTTGGGTGGACCTCCATAGTGGTCTCCTTTGGGTAAATGTTCTGCTAACGGTCCTTTCAGGGTCCATCTTAGGTGAATACCCAGAGTACTTTCTTCTCCCTTGGACCCAGCCGCCTGTAGATACAGGCAGTTGGATTGTACAAGAGGGTTAGTGACAGGAAGAATTCCTGAAGATGCTTTTTTATTATTTATATTGAAAGACATTTCTATTAGTTTATTTTGATATTTTCTACTTTAATTTTATCTGCTAGCTTGTACTCGCCACCATTCCATATTTTATAGATAAACTGGAACATCATATTTGTTTCTGCAATATGCTGTTCAGCATTCATGATAAGAACCTGTGAATAATCTTTTGAATAGATCATTGAATAGTTCATATCTCTTTCAGGTTTCAATCCTGGACCTTTTTCTTTAAGAACTTCAAGCATTCCGTCCAGATTTAAAGCTACATTTCTACTCACAGCCTCAATAGGAATTCTAGGGTGGTTGAATGGCTCTGGGTTTCTGACAAGAATAGCCACTACATTTCCTGTTGTAGTATCAATAATTTTATTGAACTCTGTAGTAGGGGCATCTTCTTGTGGAGTAATTCCAAATAATCCCTGAACGATTCTGTCAAACGGATGCTGATACTGCATTGCAATAGATTGGCTTAAAGGATTGTCACAGATTTTCTTTGGGTCTGCTTGAACAATTGCCCAGGCCGCCTTAAGCTTTTCTGATGTTAAAGCTTTTCCAATGCTATAAATTGCTTGTTTTGTCTGCTCTGCACCATTTGCATCTTTATACTTAATGAAGCAGCTGTTAACCTGCTCTTTAAAGTCAGCATAACGGGAAGTCTGGAATACAAATTTGTGAACCTCTTTCGCATATTTCTGTTTAATTTCCTCAGTCATATTGGTAACATCTACATTGCTATTTTTTCCCCAATAGAAGTTCATAACCTGTGCTGTATAAAGTTTTTGAGGCTTCAGACCTTTAAACTGAATGGTACGATAAACAGATTTTGGTGGTTCCATATTCACAATTCCGGTACAGTTTTGTCCATTATTCAGCATATTAAAATATTGCTGCATTACTGGTGGAATTGCCGGGCTAGGATCTACTGCCCAATTTTCAATAGTCTGGGCGATATTAGTAGGATTCGTTATTACTGTGGTTTCATCAGAAAACAGTCTTGGTGGATTCACAATGGTAATATCTTCTACAGGGTCCTTGATAAGGATCTTCATAGAGCCTCCCAGTTTTTTCATATTCTGATACTCATCCCACCCGTCCATTAACTTGGAAACATAACTGGATGTAAAGTACATTGAGATTTCCGTAGTCTTATCATTATAGAACAAAGGCTTGGCATTTACTATATTTCCATCTGCATTCGGATAGGAACGCTGATAATCAATATAGGGTCTCAATGAGGTATGAGGATATAAATCAGGGTGCGGAGTAAGCTCTTCTCCCGGAACGACCGGAAGCAGATTTCCATTTTTATCACGGATTCTTCCGATGGTATCTTCTATAACATTGGTAGAATCTTTAATCTTAATTTCCCCATAGGTAGAATCCTTATCTAAGTGGAAGAATCCTAAAGGTCCTGCTGTACGGAACGCATAAGCATAGCTTAATGGCTGTGATGGAGCTTGTCCGTTATCTACGGTATCCTTTAATGTAAACTTCACATAATATCCCGTATCTGGTCTCCATACTGGTTGGATAGACCTTGTAATGGCAGCTACAGCGGCTTGTGTTTCCGTTGTAACAGCTGCCAGAGTAGGAATATGTACGTTGTAGGAATAATCCTCCACAGATAACCAACTTACTTCATGGAATAACGTGAAACATTTTTTCTGGCTGGAACAGTTTCCTAGATCTCTCAAAATAGAAATAATATCTTCACAAGCAGTATTAAATTCTTCACCATGCATTGCATGCCCCGACCATCCCATAAACATAATGGATACAATCGTATTGATCTGTCTTTCTAAAATTTTATTTAGATATTCATAGGACGGATTATTGTTGATAAATTTATTATAAGCATCCAGTAAAGGAGTTTCGCTACGAGGTGGCTTGTCATTAAATATTCCGAATTCCTGTTGTGACAGATAGGCGCTCAGATTACATAATACCGGATCTTCACATAAGTTCATTTGTAACAATAGGTTATTAATCTGCTTCAGTTTATTTTTCAAAAGCTCGAAACGATCAAGAATTCCTTGCTGATCTGTACTATTCGTAGTATTGTAAGACATAAAATCTTCTAACAATGCTCCATATTGTTCAACATTAAGTTCATATGCTAGAGTCGGAATCCAGCTATTTCTTAATGATTCCAATATTGACTGATAGATACCTAGCTCCAGATTTCTTCTGATAAAACCTAGACCTATAGTTCCATCTCCACCTATTCTTGAAAATGGTGCGAAGAAATAGTTATTATACATTTCAACCATTTGAGGATACAATGGGCAAACAGCCTCGTACTTTTCTCTTACAACTCCATCACAACCTTTGGATTGAAGTTTTTCCAATTTTCTTTCAAGTTTAGTATATAACTCAGGATCACTTGGAGATATCGTGTTTACAACTCCTCCTTGTTGTAGAGCTATTTGGTACCCTTGATTCATAAGTTCTGCCATCTGTTGCAGGATAAGATTAACCTCAGCGCTATCTACCGAGTCAGGAGTGATTACAATTTTCGTAATTCCACCCACCGGAATCACTGAAGGTGAGATCGGAGTTTCAAGATCCTGTTTTGTATAATACTCCTGCTGAACATCATATTGTACAAAGGACTGCGTATTGGTTAAATCAATCAAAGGAGTGTAATAAGACACGGTTACCCCTGTGCTGTATGTACTCAATTTAAGCTTGATCTTAGCAGCCGGATTTGGCAGCATGATCGTAAGCGGAGAATGATTTTTAAACAATAAAGACTGTGCAAAACCATGATTGTTTGCTTCATCAGAAACTTTTGCATGATCCCCCTGCATAACAGGATTTCCATTTGGATCTACCGTATACAGTACATCTCCGGCAATCTGGTAAGAGGCCCCTTCACTTTGGAAGAAATTAGACGAAGAAGCATAATACAATGTATTCAATGGTTTCTCCAGGAAATCAGACGTTGAATCTTGGATAGTCTGTCCCTGACAGAATAATGTAGATGGCATGATTCCGTATTGTTCAGGAATAAACCATCCGGCATTTCCCTGCTCTGTATAAGAGAATGGGGTCATACCCAATAATCTGATTGCATTGTACTGATTATCTTTTTTCTGCCATTGCCCAACCTTAAGGTTATTCAATGCTCCATTATTCGGCTCCATTGCTTTGAATGGATCGTAGTTCTTCCAGCCAGACTCTCCATCATTCGCCATAATTTCAATGGCTTCCAAGGTATACTGGTGTTTTACCTGTCTTAATTCCAAGCCCTTCATTACTTTATCCGGTGGAATCATATCAGTAGAATTTGCCGCAGGATTTGTAAACCCACCAATAATAGTACTGGTAGCAGCTATCGGAAGTAATCCTTTTGTTGTCTTAATATCAATATAGGTATCAAGAGGGACTACTTTCGTAATTGTAGAAACCTCAGGATATATTGTGGTACTTGTTCTCTGAAGATCAAATGTTTCATTGGTTAACATACTGACTCCTTTCACCAGACTGTCTTCCTGACCAGGAATTTCTGTAAACGGATTCACCGGAGTTCTGTTTACTTCCTTATTGAATTCCCATTTCAGTTCCAATTTTGCGGAGAAGCTGATCTTAAAGAATAAAATCTTCAACTTAAACGCGACCGTAAATGCTCCATAGATCAGGAACGGTTTCGGAGACTCTACCGCGAGAAGAATGGTTACCGCCGCATAAATACGGAAGATCTTCACGTTGATATCAATGACTAATCCCGCTTCAAAATAGGCACCCATCTGAGGTTTCTGGAAGCTGATTTTACCTCCTAATTCCAGATAGGCAAGAACAAAGATACTGACAGGTCCGAATTTTCTGTCAAACCTGAATTCTCCTCTTGCACCAGCCTGAATTCCTTTTCCGGAAATCATTAGAAATGCTTTCAACGTAAAGAGATCCTTTAATAATTTGGCCTGAATTGGCTTTTGCTGTGTACCGAAGTTAATGTACCATGCTGATGGGTTATTAAAGAAGAAACCAGCCTGAATTTCTGCGTACAGTTTAATAATATCTCCTGAACTTTCAGGGAACTTATAGTCTGCACCAAATCCAAATTCCAATGAATTGTCTCCAAAAATGAAGAATGCAAAGAATGGCGGATCATCTTGAAAATTAACTCTTTTCGCCAGAAGCTTCATTCTCGCATCCACCATTACCATGGATGGAAGTGACAGTAATAACATGGCATTGGCAGAAATAATATTTCCGTTGGCCATGGTATCTCCAAGCAATGCTCCGACTCCTAAAGAGAATGGGAAATTATATTTCTCCGTTTTATCCGGACCACTGAATTTCTCAACACCTACTCCCCTTTCCGGAGCTGTATAGTATTCGTACCAGGTATTTTGAGAAGTCATATTAATGGCTGCTTTTTCGGCAACATAACGATATCCTAATAAGCCACGGAATCCGTAGATGGACACCGGTCCTAAGGCAATTGGGTTCGGAAGTTCAATATTGGCATCAATCAGGAATGCAGGATACTTCGGCGCTAAACGCATGTTTACACCTCCCGCAATTCTAGGGTTTTTAACCTTAAGGCTTACTCCACCCTTATACTCCTGGAATGCTCCCGGCTCCGGAATAGACAGCCATCCTTTGATCGCCACATTCGGATCACTTGAGTTAGCCGGAATAACCATATCGATATGAATCGTCTGAATATGAAGGTATGAATCCGGATCTTTTTGAGGATCATTGCTATCATTATCAGTTGTATAGTAATATTTAATTCCGTCTCCACGGGCATCAATTCCTGCTACCCCGATACTTACTCCTCCGTCAAATCCGAAGTAGTTGTATTTACGCATCACTCCTTTTCTTTCTCTTTCATGAGAACCGAAGTGAATAGCAGTAACTGAAATCTCTGTAGGTCCCAGCGGAATTTTAATTGGTTTTGGAAGAATCATATTTCCTCCATTTACACGGAAGTCAATATGACCATCGCTGTAAATTCTTAATGCAGAAATACTTAGTTTCTGTCCTTTTAAAAGTTCACCAAAAGTTCCCAGGAATTCAATGTCTGCAGCAGCGCCAATATAAAACTTATTGTCCTCTTTTCCGAGTTCAACAGAGCTTAAATGCAGCTTCATAACATTCCCTAGCTGTACAGGGAAAGGTGGAGCGGCAGCGGCTGTAAGACGAAAATCTCCGTCGGCTTCGATATGACCTGCTACTTCGAGTTGAACGGGTTGTCCACCCACAACAGGCATATCTGTAGGATAGGTGAATTTAGGGATAATCAAACCTCCATTAATATTGGATGAAACCACTGAATTCTTGTTCAATGTGACATCAAAAGATTTGAAACCTACCTGAAATCCATTCTTTCCACCTAACCTTTTCCACATCATGGCATTATTTCCATTTAAAGTGGATAAGTAATTCTGGTAATTGGCTCCGTTGCTAAAAACAATCGGATCTGCCTGTGCCAGCGGTGTCAGAGAAAGCGGAAACTTAAATTCAAATGGTGCATCTGAAATTGCTTTTAAACCTTGTAAAATGGTTTTCAGCTCTGCATAATTATTGGCTGTTACTAAACCAATTTCTCCGGTAGTTGCATTCTTTTTGTATAATGACACCGGATAGTTGAATGCAAACTTATCATTGTAGTATTCAAAACCGCCTCCCTGATGGGCTACAGGAACGGATTCCAGCATAATAGTTCCGGAAACTCCTCCTGTTCCTACAAGCATATCATAACCTCCCAGTCTTAGTGTAGCACTTGAACTGCTTGGTGGATTAGTTTCATCGTAGAACCATTTTGGTGGGAACGTTACGGAAACAGCTCTTGCATACACTCCTGTAAAGTCCGGGGAATATCCATAGGCATCTGCTTCAGGAATATTTTTTGTTTTACTTAAATCCAGCTTCAATCTGTCCAGCTGAACCAATAATCCTGTATTTCCAATTTCTGAATACGTACTTGGTCCTAATGATCCTGCAATATCTACATCATATCCGATTCCTGAAACGGTATCCGCATAAAGCACAGCTTTTGCAAAATCAAAATAGGTTTTAGCATCCGGGCTTGGATCTGGTATTAGTTCACCGCTACTATTCGTTGTCCAAGGTTTTAGGATATTTCTTGGGAATTCGATGGATGCGGATGTTTCTAGGGTAATCTTAGCGTTAGGAGTAATGATCTCTCTGATATATTCATCAATATCCTGTGGTAAAATATTCTTAAAGAATAATTTTAGCTGTTCCTTTGGGTTTGCACTAATGATATTTCCTACGATGTAGGTTGAAAAGGCAGCTAAAGCGGCTCCTCTGGAGTATGCTGTATTGAGGAAATTTACCAACTCGCCTATTCTATCCTCAGAAGTAGGATAAGGAATTGGAGAAGTAAGATAAGGTCCTAGTTCAGCATTTAAGTCATCTACAAACTTTTTTATGGGATCACCTGTAGTATTAACAAATACATTGATGAATTCGTTAACTACAGTAGTTTGGTCAAGGTTTAAAGTTGTCAATGCAACATTAAAGATTTCCTCAACTGAAAATGAGAAGTTATTCAAGTTGAATTTAGAAATATATCCAATAATTGGCCAATTGTATTGAACCGTTACTGGAAAGGAAGAGATTTGTCCATTTTGAGCATCCCTATTGAGGACGAATTTGAGACCATAGACTAGGTCAAAGTTAATCCTTTCTTTAGCTACAATGCTTAAGCTATAGAACGCACTATCTCCTGAGGAACTTACACTTGCCTGAAAGTCCTTATAGTAAACTCTGCTAAAAACTTGTTGGGAAATATTCTTTACAAATCCTAGAGAAGATGGTATGTTGTCTAAAGTAATTAAGTTGGATAGCTTAGGATAATATGGTAATAATTGTGTATTTGGCATAATATCTTAAAAATTTGATGTGTTGGTTTTTATTATTAAATAATCAAAAGACGATTATTTAAAATACCCTAGTCATATCCTTGATAAGTCAACATCTAAAAAATCAATTTTTTCGTTTCTGGGGTTTATTTCTATCACCCATCCAGCACTTGCTATAGTCAATATGATTTTATAGAATGGTTTAGTCTCATCATCATTTTTATATAATTTATACAAAGTATAATTTCCTTTACTAATAGCTTTAACCATATCAAATGAAGTACTCTGTAATGTATTACTATCAAAGTTTCCATTTTTTCCACTAGCTTTTAACATTTCAAATGATTGTTGGCGAAAAATTTCCGGAAGTTTTTTCAAAAAATCATTATTTGATAGAGGAAAATCTTTTTCATAGTTGAAAATCTTGGTACTTTGATCTTGATATACAACTTTCTTATAAATTAAATCTGTAAAAGGATTAAAGGTATTTTTGTTAAATCTTTCATATTGATACAAAAAAGTATAATTTCCTTTTCCAAAATAATATTTTTCATTGGTTAGGGCTTTATAATCCTTTTTAGTATATATATCATTATTATCATCTAACACTTCCTGAGTTATTATTTCATTATTAATATAATTGGGGAAGTATATTATTTTTTGATCATTGTTATCTTTTATAATATAATATCCTTTATCGGTTTTACTATACACTGTGCTTTTTTTCAGGACAGCAGATTCTGTAAATTTCAATAACAACAAAGAGTCGTATTTCTTTTTATCTAAGTATATAAAATAATCTTCGTTTTCATCTTTTATTCTATGATGAAAATATTTGTTGGGTTTATTTACTTCTAAATAGAACATTTCAGCTTTTTCTCTTATATTCTTATAATTTCTTTTAACATCATCTATTTGAGCATAAAAGTTTATTGAAATTAACAATAGTATTGCCTTGAAGATATTTTTCATATTATAAAATTTATTTATTTTTTCTGGAGTGCTTATTCGCTATAGCCCATTGCCAGAAGAACGAGTTTTGTATAAAATTAAATTTAGTTAAATAAGCAAATTTATCATTGGAATAATCCATTACATTATTGGTAGTTCCTCTTACAAATGTTAACAATGCATTAGTATCGCTGGAATCTTTTTCTAAGAAAGTATGCGATATTCCTTGACTATGCAGATATTCATGAGCCAATGCATAAAAATATTCAGTCGTATCAAACTCTTTATATTTATAATCATAATTAAACATACAAATTATTCCTTGATCTGCGTATGTCTGTCCTAGTACACCTGTTTCAACTGCCTTAAGACTAAAATAAAACACTTTAACATATTTGTCATATCCAGAGATTTGAGTTTTTAAATAATCTATAAATGTTTTACCTCCTTGTATACTATTATAATCAATTACACCCCCTGATGTAAAGCTCTTAAATTCATCATTATCAAACAGCCTTAAATCAGTCGAATATTGCTTTACATTAAGTAAGATATTAGATTGAAGAGCAAATTTTTTCATAATCTCAACTTCATTCATATCAAACTCTCCTTTAATTGTTTCACTAACATCCTGTACTTTGATGATCAATACATCTTTTTTGCTAGGGCTATTGTTAGGAACTACATATAATTTTCCTGCCAACTTATTTCCAGACCATACAGTGATGACACTCAGATGAGTTATTGCAGCTATATTTTCAAGTTCAAAATCTACCCACTTCATATATGGTTGAGCATCTGCTGATACACCTGAAGGTAAATCACTTGATTTAAATTTCACAACTCCAATCTCCTCATTTTTAGACCTCCCAACATTAACATTACTAGATATCATTTTAGATGTATTTGCTGTAAGTGCTGTTCCTGTAAGGCTACCTAAGGTTTTAATTTTAAAGAATTTCTGATCAAAACATAGTTTTAAATCTGCAGGACGAATATTCTTTAATCTTACCTTGAGTCTGAGTTTTATAGATGGATTTGAAGAGTCCTCTCTTGGTATATTTAACCAACTTGGTGCATAATCTTTATCATAATTACTATTGGGCTCTGTTTGGGTCATATCGAAATCAGATGTGAATAATACTCCATCATTCAACTTCCATTTTACTGGAATCACACGATACATTCCCTTTACGTTGGCATATAGTTCCTTTTTTGATACTGCTCCATCTACACCTCCTGAAGGGTTATGGGCAACATTATCAAAAAAACTATTATACTTTAACGGGGCCGATAACGGCGGACGTTCATAATATTCAGATACTCTGTATAATAATTTATTATCAATACCTAATGTATCTCCTGCTTTTCCTTTTCTTTCACTATCTCCTTTTCTTAACCAGTCAAAGCCATAAAACACTGATGGTACATTTAATTTCGTCTTTACTTCTGTCAGTGAATAATTAAAATATTGCATCCATCTGTTTTGTGGTCTGAAATCTACTGTAGTATCAGCAAATTCACTGCAAAATTCATTAGGGAAATTAGCTGAGTACAATTTAGTAAAAAAGAACTGGTTATCAACAGAGTAAAATGCTACAATTCCAGAATGAACCTTTCTTACTCCAGATAGATCATCATAAGATAGTACAGCATTGTATTTAGCAAATTGCAAATGATCATTAGCTCCTGCTACATTAGGACCAAGCTTAATAAACACATTCGTAGCATCGGCTGGTAAAGAAGTTTTTAAAGCTGTAAGATCCTGCTCTGTTAATCCTAACATAAATACAGGATGATTATCAACATTTTCATCTTTTCTAAAAACCAACGAATTAATGGGAGTAGCGGCTCCTTCTTTTATTTCTCCTCTCCATATTTCTGCATTCTCTTGCCCCAATACTTTTTCACAAAAATCTGATGAACTATTTATTGCTTCCTTCACATATCCTGAGGTTATATATTTCGCAGATACTTTCTCTGTGAAAGATGCATTGTTTTGAATAGAAGAGGCAATAGGAGCTACAAAAAATGTCCTTAACTTCTGGGCTGCAGTCGCAACGTTTGTATTATCTAAAATGACCTTGGTATTGTATACCCCTAACTCACTCCCTTTTCTTATTAATAAATTTCTGAGATGATTTACCCAGCCTATCTTATTCTTACCTCCACTAAAGTCAGCATCTTCAAATATAGTATCTAATGTTACTGGTCCAAAAATATAATCCAGATTATAATCATTACTATCTTGTGTGATATAAGCAAGACTTGTACAGATTGTGTTAGTTGTTGTATTTTGTTTAGGAAAAGTAATTTGATAAGCTGATACAGAATTAGATATAATATTAGTATTAACACGGGGTGTTTCTAATGTAAATGCTAAGTTACAATACATATTACTTTTAAGATTATCTCTTATCTGCAAAGTAATACTTATTTTGTCTTCATAGATTATAATGGGCCATCCCTTTGATTTATTTTCTGCAGTAGGATTTCTTAAGCTTTCTTCCCATCCATTAATAATAATCTTGTTATCATCATCATTATAAAACTGAATACTTCTATTAAGACTATTTTTTATATAAAAATATATCTTATTCTTATTGGTAAATTTGCTGATTATGTCTGAATATATCTCAGTACTGGTAATAGATTTTCCAGGGTTAGTCATAACACCCGTTTCAACAAGAGAGCCATCATCATAATAAATATCCTTAGCGTGTACTCCATAGAAAGCTGCGGGGTCAACAAACTTATAAACATTCTCCTTAAAGATTTTTGCTCTGCTAGTTCCACCTGCATTACCTCCAAAAATAAAATTTGCGGTAGGAGCTTCATTTACTCTTAAAATACATTCCTCTGCTTCCGCAAAATCCTTATCGAAAACAAGCCCGGCATCTGGATTTTCCTGAATAAAATCACCTTCATCTAAAACGATCTCGAAGCCACCTGCATCCGTTAAAAATTTCCCGATTTGTTTTCCGCCATCAATATATAATAAATTATGGCTGTCCTTAGAATAAAACATCTTTAGAATATCTTGTGTAGGTACCCCTGAGGCATCAAGACCTAGCTTACTAGCCTTAAAATCGTCTGATGATCCATAAAATTCAACATAAGTATCCCATGCGCTGCTAACAAATGGTAATGGACTTGAAGGATTCACTACATCTACTCCTGATACCTTAGTAAAGAAGTCTCTTTTATCAATTCCTCTGTAAACAAAGTACTTGATTTTAAAACCTAAACCTACATCCTTTGTTGGCTTTAGTAATATATTAATCTTATTAGGATCAGAATTTCCACATTTTGCAAAAAACAAAAGACCATCAGTAACAGCATAAGCAGGTAAAGTTCCTTTAAATTTTGTAGTAACCTGAAATTTATTAGTGTCTACCGGTCCAAAGGCTTTGTCAGTGGAAATTTGATTAAATAATGATAAGTCTGTAAAAAAATAAGAATATGGTTTCTTTGTATTTTCTGCCATTTGTTCTAGACTTTTAAATTAAAAAAATTATTTATATTCAATAAATTCCAAATTTTAGAATTCATTGAAGTGTGTTTTTGTAATAACTTCATTGTGTTATTATCAAAATTTAAATGTAATCTCTGCAAGAAACGCAGGTACATTGTATGGTTAAAAATTTGGTGTTTTTGTGTTGTTTCATATTTTTTTTGTGTGGTTGATTACATAAAAAACATTGGTATTGTAATGTGAATAGCATCACTTATCATCGTCAATGTGATTTTAAAAATTGGTTAATTAATGTGTTGGTAAGTTTTAGAATTTGTGATTTCTTCTTCTTGATGAAGCAATCGAGTGTTTGAAAAAATGTGGTCATAGTTGTTGTATTTTTATTACAATACAAAAGTATTTGTGACCAACGTCAAAACTCGTCGTGTTATATTTTTTGGTATAAAAAAATTATAATTATTGAATTACAAACATAAAATATCAACCTAAATACAACCCTGCAATAAAATTTATTCACAATCTATTGACAGTGTTTTTCGAGTTGGAGAGGTATTATACAACAAAAAAAAGGGCCAACTCCAAAGAATTGACCCCAAAACATTAACTGTTTATTGACTGAATTATGATATTTCTTTATTTCCAGCCGCCACCCAGACTCTTATAGATATCCACCACAGTGCTTAGCTGCTTTTGTTTGGCTTCTATAAGTTCCATTTTGGCATCCAATGCATCTCTTTGATTCAAAAGAACTTCAAGATAATCTGCTCTGGAGTTTCTGAACAATTGATTGGCAATATCAATAGACTGATCCAGGGCTTTTGTTTCCTGAGATTTTAATTGATAGTACTGATCTATATTTTTGATCTTAGACATTAGATTGGCAACATCCAGATAAGCATTCAGAATAGTTTTGTCATATTCATATAACGCTTGTACCTGTTTGGCGTCCGCAGTCTGGAAGTTCGCCTTGATAGCACTTTTATTAATAAGCGGTCCTGCCAGCTCCCCAACCAGATTATAAGCTATAGACTCTGGCATTTTCACTAAATAGGATGGTTTGAATGCTTCCAGTCCCAATGTTGCAGAGATTTCCAGGGAAGGATAAAACTCTTTTCTTGCTGCTTCCACATCCAGTTTTGAAGATTTTAATTCTAATTCTGCCTGTTTAATATCCGGACGATTCGCCAATAATTGCGACGGAATCCCGGTATACACTGTTGGCGGAATAATAGACATAAAATTCTCCTTGGTTCTGACAATCGGTTGCGGATACCTTCCCAATAAAGCATTGATCTCGTTCTCCTTTTCTGTAATTTCCTGACGAATGGTATACTCTGATGCTTTTGACTTTGCCAGCTCTGCTTCAAATTTCTTCACCGCCAGTTCTGTTGTTGCAGCAGCCTCTTTTTGAATCTTGGAAATTTCCAAGGCTCTTTGCTGAAGCTTAATATACTGCTGTATGATATCCAATTGATTATCAAGAGCCAACAATTCATAATAATGATCTGCAACTTCTTCAATAAGATTAGACAACACGAAGTTTTTACCTTCTACGGTAGAAAGATAATGAGCAACCGCTGATTCTTTTTCTGTTCTCAGTTTTTTCCAGATATCAACCTCCCAATTGGCCATTAATCCACCTCCGAAATTCCCTAGCGGATCTGGCATTTCTCTTCCTGGTTCTATCTGTGTAGTAGCATCCCCGGCTCCTTCACTCGTGTAGCGTCCTGCTTTTTTCACTCCGGCACCAATCCCCACTGAAACAGTTGGGCTCAATCGTCCTTTTTTGGCTAACACTCCACTCTTGGCAATTTCAATTTCCTGAAGAGTGATAAGCAGCTCCTGATTGTTCTTTAAAGCTGTTTCAATAAGGCTTACCAGATTTGGATCCGTAAAAAACTGTCTCCAAGGGGTTGTTCCACTGTTATTATTAGCATCCTGCTGCTCTTCCTGATTGAAGTTTTGAGGTATATTGGTCTTAACTTCGTCTTGTATGACTGTCGCCATTGGAGCCTTACAACTTGCTAAAACAAGAGATAAGGCAATGGCAGCTATTATATTTTTAGTCTTCGAATTTTCCATCATGTTCATAAGGTTCGGTTTGTTCTGTTAAAGGATTTTCCTCTTCATATTTTGCCAGTCTAGACTTTTCAGCAATGGTTCCAAAGATGTAATACAATCCCGGAATAATCATCAGCCCGAAGACTGTACCTATCAACATCCCTCCTGCTGCTGCTGTACCAATGGTTCTATTCCCCACAGCTCCAGGACCTGTTGCAATAACCAAAGGAATCAATCCTGCAACAAAAGCAAAGGAGGTCATTAAGATAGGACGGAAACGAATGGCGGCTCCTTCTATGGCAGCTTTCGCAACCGGAATTCCCTCTTCTGCTTTTTTCTGAACGGCAAACTCTACAATCAATACGGCATTCTTACCCAAAAGTCCGATAAGCATTACCATAGCCACCTGTGCATAGATATTGTTCTCTAATCCTAGAAGTTTCAAGCATAAAAATGCCCCGAAAATACCAGTAGGTAAAGATAAAATTACCGGTAACGGAAGAATAAAGCTCTCATATTGTGCAGAAAGGATCAGGTATACAAACCCTAAACATACCAGGAAGATAAATACAGCTTCGTTTCCACGGCTTACTTCATCTTTTGAAATACCTGCCCAGTCAATTCCAAATCCTCTTGGAAGTGTTTTATCTGCAACTTCCTTAATGGCTTGAATGGCCTGACCACTACTATATCCCGGCGCCGGAGTTCCACTCACCTCTGCCGAATTATACATATTATGTCTTGTGATTTCTGATAAACCATATACTTTTTCAAGATGCATAAAGTCCGAATAAGGTACCATTTGATCCTTATCATTTTTAACATATAATTTTAAAAGATCAGTAGGTAACGCACGATACTGTGGACCTGCCTGAACAATTACCTTGTATGGCCTGTCGAAACGGATAAAACTGGTCTCATAGTTGGAACCTATCAATGTTGATAAATTATCCATCGCTTTTGCAATTGTTACTCCTTTTTGTTCTGCAAGATCATTATCTATCTTAAGCATATATTGTGGGAAACTGGCTGAATAAAATGTAAATGCAGATCCTAGTTCCGGCCGTTTCTTCAATTCTTTAACAAAATCATTACTTACCTGTTCCATTTTATGGTAATCACCGCTTCCTGCTTTATCCAGTAAACGTAACTCAAATCCTCCTGCAGCACCATATCCAGGAATGGATGGTGGCTGGAAAAATTCAATATTGGCTCCCGGAATATTTTTCGCTTTTTCTTCAAGCTTTTCAATGATTTCTGCTGCAGATTCCTTACGTTCATCCCAGCTTTTAAGGTTAATCAGACAAGTTCCTGAGTTGGATCCTGTACCTTCAGTCAGGATCTCATATCCTGCCAGTGAAGAAACCGATTGTACCCCATCTATGTCTTCAGATTCTCTTAAAAGCTCCTTAGCAATTTGATTGGTTCTTTCCAAAGTAGATCCCGGAGGTGTCTGAATAATTGCATAAATCATTCCCTGATCTTCTGCCGGAATAAATCCTGAAGGAAGGGAGTTGCTAAGAAAATAAGTACATGCACAAAATGCCAATAACAATGGTAATGTAATGGTTTTTTTCGTAACCGTTTTATTAAGCATTTTCTCATATTTTCCGGCGCCTTTTGTAAATAGGTTATTGAACTTATCTAGGAAAATACTTATCGGTGTTTTCTTTTTTACTTTCCCATGATTATTTCTCAGGATTAAAGCACATAATGCTGGTGTAAGTGTAAGTGCTACAACTCCTGATAAGATAATGGAGGAAGCCATCGTAATAGAAAACTGACGATAAAATACCCCCACGGGTCCAGACATGAATGCAATCGGGATAAATACAGATGCCATTACCAACGTAATTGCAATAATTGCCCCACTGATTTCGTGCATTGCTTCTTCCGTGGCCTTTAATGGAGAGAGATGTTTTTCCTCCATCTTGGCATGAACTGCTTCTATGACAACAATAGCATCATCTACAACTACCCCAATCGCCATTACCAAGGCGAAGAGTGAAATCATATTTAGTGTAATTCCGAAAGCTGACATTATCGCAAAGGTTCCTACTAACGACACTGGAACAGCCAGCGCCGGAATTAATGTAGAACGCCAGTCTCCAAGAAAAAGAAATACAACAATCGCTACCAATATAAAGGCTTCAAATAAGGTATGTATAACCTTTTCCATTGAGGCATCCAGGAATCTGGAAACATCATAGCTGATATCATAATGCATCCCTTTTGGAAAATTATTTTTTTCCAGGTCTGCCATTAAAGTTTTTACATTTTTGATAACGTCACTCGCATTGGATCCGTAAGATTGTTTTACCGTAATTGCCGCTGAAGGTTTTCCATTCAAAGTAGAATAAATATCATACATTGAACTTCCAAATTCAATATCAGCAACATCTTTCAACCGTATAGATTCACCATCAGGCTTTGCCCTTAGAATGATGTTTCCATAATCTTTTTCATTACTAAAACGCCCCGGATACTTTAGAACGTATTCAAAAGACTGCGAACGTTTTCCAGAACTTTCTCCTGTTTTACCTGGAGATGCTTCCAAACTTTGTTCATTCAGGGACTCCATTACTTCATCAGCTGAAATATTGTAGGCAGTCAGTCTGTCCGGCTTAAGCCAGATACGCATTGCATATTCTCGGGTTCCGAGAATATCAGCGAAACCTACTCCACCTACCCTTCTCAATTCGGACATTACATTGATATCTGCATAATTGAACAGAAACTTCTGATCTGCTTTAGGATCATCACTGTACAGGTTAATGTACATCAACATATTCGGCTCTTCACGAGTAATTTTTACTCCTTCACGAACGACCAGTGGTGGTAGTTTATTGACTACCGAAGATACACGGTTTTGAACATTTACGGCAGCAACATTGGGATCTGTTCCCAAGTCAAATACTACCTGAATAGAAGCTTCTCCATCGTTACCGGCATCAGAGGTCATATACTTCATGCCCGGAACACCGTTTAGCCCTCTTTCTAATGGAATGACAACAGATTTAATCAATAACTCGTTGTTAGCTCCAGGGTATTCTGCGGTGATGTTTACCTTAGGTGGAGAAATGGATGGGAACTGGGTCACCGGAAGTTTTACCAATGACAAAATCCCTAAAAACACTATAATCAATGAGATTACAATAGACAGAACAGGTCTGCGGATGAATTTCTTAAACATACTACTTCACTTTAGAGACCATTACTCTGCTTTTAATTTCAATGATTGAAGAACTTTTTTAGGATCCTGATATTTTGTTTTCACTTTCTGATCATCCTTCACTTTCTGAACTCCTTCCAAAAGAATCTGATCTCCTTTTGAAATCCCTGAGCTTACCACATAAAGATCCTGAAGTTCGTAGCCAATTTTTATATTTCGGGATTTAGCGATTCCATTTTTGTCGATAACAAATACATATTTCTGATCCTGAATTTCATAGGTTGCTTTCTGCGGAATGATCAATGCATTATGAACCGGCATTGTCATCTGAACCTTCCCGGTTTCACCATTTCTCAATAATTTATCCGGATTGGGAAACTTTGCACGGAATGCAATATTTCCCGTTTCATTGTCAAATTCTCCTTCAATGGTTTGAATCTCGCCTTTTTGTGAATATGTTTCGCCATTCGCGGTGATCAGAGAAACCTGATTACTTCCTCTATCAGCTGCATGGGTTTGATAACTCAAATACTCAGGTTCAGAAACGTTGAAATAAGTATAGATACTTGTATTATCTGACAATGAAGTTAAAAGATCACCTTCATCCACCAAGCTTCCAAGCTTTAAAGGAATTCTATTGATAATTCCTGAAAACGGAGCCTTGATATCTGTAAAAGACAGGTGAATTTGCGCCAGTTTCATTTCTGCATTGGCGGCATCCAGTTTAGCTTTTGCCATTGCCTTTTCATTTTTAGAAACAATATTGTTTCCTGCTAATGTAGTCGCATTTCTCAGCTCAATGGAAGCTTGCTCTACTTCTGCTTTAGCCTTTAGCAGCTCAGCCTGATATAGTTTAGGCATAATGCGGAATAAGGTTTGTCCGGCCTGAACATACTGTCCTTCATCCACAAAAATTTTCTCAAGGAAACCTTTTTCCTGTGCCCGAACCTCAATGTTCTTTACAGACTGAATCTGAGCTACATATTCCTTGTTAATCACAGTATCCATCACTACCGGGGAAGTTACCGGATAGGTTGTTACTTCTTCTTTTTCTTCCTTTTTCTTGTTGCAACTAACAGCAAGTAAAAGGATACTCAGTGCAATGCCTGAGGTAACTCTTTTTATCATAATTCTAGAGTTTATATAAATCGTTAATGTTTTGAAATAGAAAGGGTAATAAGAGATGATACGATGTGATGATTACCTGCAAACACAACGTAAAGCTTTCCCACCTGGGATCAGGCAGAAAATAAATGGAAAAAATGAAATTTTAAATTCTAATGGAACGGATCAGAATAAACCTTTTGGTAGCAAGACCAAAAATAAAACTGTGGATATCCGGATTAAACCGCTTTTTGTTTTTTAACCCAAAAATATAGATCAAACTGAAAACACCTGCAAAAACAACAATCGCCTGCCATACATCAGACAGTTGAAAATCATTCTCAGCAAGTTCCAGAGTGGAATTATCTACATTATCAGCCATTTGCTGAACAGAAAGCTTTTCATAAGTCTGGTTCAGTCGGTTGGCTCTTTTGGGCATATGATGAGAAACATGACCAGAGTAGTCATTTCGAAGTGTTTTAACGTTGAGTCTGCTTTCTACGACAAAGAGCAGAAAAAGACCGGTTAAAAAATATACTATAAAGTTTCTCATCTTGAAGTGGCAAATGTACACTTAGATTGTGATATCATCATAATAGATTAACAAAATTTAACGCTTATTTAAATAACCTGAAATCAAAATTTTATTAACTTTTCAATAGCACTTTTATATTATTTATCAATTTTGTTACCTGTAAAAGAGATTTTATGAGAGCAAACTGAATAGCATTATTACAATGAAATTTAATCTTAAATCAAAGCTGGTCAATGTTTTTTTCACAATAATTCATGCATTTATGAAAGGTTATACTATACAATGCATAGATAAATTATAATCCAATATGTTTCTCTGCCACACCTCCACTCAGAAGATTTCAATATAACAGAGTAATTCAGTTCTTTTTCTTAAGAATATTAAAATTGTAGTCCACAATTAATTCTTCATAACGGGAGAAAGCCAATGCATAAAGCTAATTTTTATCATGATTTTCAATAATTTACAAAAGGCTATTGGCATTCTGTGATATTTAAATTATTTTTGCCGAAAATTTAAACAACAAATACACAATGAAGAAACTATCCTTTTTCCTATTGAAAATAAACTGTTAAAAATTCTAAATTAACGATTTCAATTTCAAACTTTTTATCTTAATAATTACCTACCGTTTTCTGAATAATGTTTTAAAAAAAGGTGACAAACAACCTATTTATTAAAATATAATATTAGTTTATGTAAAATTAACATATAATTAGTAAAAATATTTGTATTTTTATATAGTATTAACACCATAATTCATGAAACACTTTAAAATCACTTATCACTATGAAAAAATTATTATTAACAATCCTTTTGGGATTGGCAGTTCTTTCCTCAACAGCGTGTAAACATCCCGGAAAAGAAGCTGAAACTATCACTTCCACTACTTCTGAAAATACAGATGACATTTCAAAAGATGTATACGTTGACAGCTATGGAGAAAAAATAGAAGTAACCATCAATCGTTCTAAAAACACAGCAACCGTACATTTAAACGGTAAAACTTATGACCTTAAAAAAAGTGATGCTTTACCCGAGTATACGGCCTCCAATGAAGAGTATCAATACTCTGAGATTAAAGGTAATATAACTTTTTTAAAGAAGAATGTAGATATGGTGCTCTTCCATCTTAAACAGGCAAAAAAAGAATCAGGTCCTGCAAAAATGGCATCGTATTAGCATAGGAACAAAACATAATATTTAAAATCAAAAATTTATGAAAAGCTTATATTATTATTTATCCGCTCTTTTTCTGGCTGTATTTCTAGTTTCTTGTAAGACTCAAACTGCACAGAAACCAACTACAACTGATATTACAGGGAAAACATGGAAATTAACGGAGCTTAATGGCCAGCCGATCAAGTTGAAAAATGCAAAAAACAATCCTTCGTTCAAGCTTAATATGGACGGAATGAGATATGAAGGTCATGCCGGATGTAATGGTTTGGGAGGTACTTTTGAGATCAAGCCTGAGATCATGAGAATTAAATTCAACCAAGGAATGTCTACCATGATGGCTTGTGAAGATCTGGATATTGAAAACCAGTTTACAAAAGCAATTCTTGCAGCAGACAACTATTCTGTTAATGGGAATACATTGACTTTAAACAAGGCAAGAATGGCTCCTTTAGCTAAATTTGTTCTTGAATAATTGTATCCTTTTATAATAAAATACAAAGACGCCTTATTTTGATAGGGCGTCTTTTTTTATGGTATGAAATATTTTATGCTTTTTTACTGTATATGAAATAGCAAATTAAGAGACTTATATTAACCAATACAGCAAATGAATTGGAAAGAATAATAGGCAGTTCATCTTTCATAAAGCCATACCAAACCCACAATGATAACCCGGAAATAAGCACCAAAAGCATAAGTAGAGATATTTCATCTACATTTTTTTCCCTGATCACCTTTACAAGTTGTGGAATCATTGATACGGAAGTAAGTACTCCTGCTATTATTCCCAATACGTTTTCATTCATAAGTTATATATTTTGAAAATATGAATTTCATCAAAGCTGCTGTAGTTACTTAAATCTATTCCATGAAACTTCTTCATGCAACGGGATATTTTCTTCTACAAAACGGAACAAGTCCCTTGAAAAATAGCAACCGTTCAATATTCCTCGTGCTCCTAATCCATTAAATACATATAAGTTATTAAAATTTTCGTGTCTACCAATAATTGGTCTTCTATCTTTTACAGTGGGTCTGAAACCAAAATTGGCTTCCTCCACTTCAAAATCGTAAGGATAGAATTCTGAAAGCCCATTCACCAGTTGAGTAACTGCAGAGTCATCAATATGATGATGAAGTTGTTCCCTGTCATAGGTTCCACCATAGAAATAAAGACCGTTTCCTGTCGGGAAAAGAAAATGTTTTTTCTTAATCGTTATGTTCTCCGGAATAGGCTGGGAAAGCTTTACTTTTATATGGTGTCCTTTATTTGCATTTACAGAAATTTCAGAAAAGTATGGGTTATCTTTCACACCCATTCCTTCACAAAAAATAATATTTTTGAAATTAAAGTCTTTATATGAAGAAACGGAAAGGGCAAGTTTATCGTACTCAAACTTTTCTTTTATCAAAAGGCCATTTTTTTCAAAATAATTGAATAAACCTGCGAAAAATCCACTTACGTTCAGTCTGGCAGACTGATTTACCTTTCCGGTCTGAAAATCGTTTTTTACTATATCTAAAGAGTTAAATTTTTGATCCAAAAAGTTTGATAATTCTTCATTTACTGATTTTTTAAGCCAAAGCTTCTGCTCATTCTCATCATGGAAAATCCTGTGGATGGGAGCATTGATGAGATAGTTCTCGCCAGTATACGATTCAATTTCCTTAAGACTGGTTTTAAGGAAGTCTAATTGCTCCTGAGCTTTCCAGAATGTGGTAAACTTTTTAAGAACAACCGGATTAATAATCCCTGCTGATACTTGCGATGCACTTTTCCTTCCTTCAGAATAGATCACAAATGACTTGTTATTCTTAATTAACTGGTGTGCAAAGAAAAGTCCGGCATACCCATCTCCTACAATAATATAATCTACATTTTTCATAATAAAAAAAACCTGAGTAAAAGTACTCAGGTTTTATATAAATATCAAGTGAAATCTAGTAATTCCACATATCATTTTCCATTTCAAGGATCTGCGACTTGATTCTGTTGCTTTCCTCTAGCTGATCATCAGCATCTTTAGGGATATAATCCTTAATAGTACCATCTCCTAAACCGGCTGAAGATTTATAAATGATAGAAGAGAATCTTCTTGCATTGATAATATCATCGAAAGAAAGGTCTGCAGAAGAGTTTTTTCTATTGAAAACATAATTGTTTGCCAAGATATCTCTTGCATTCGGATAGAAAATCCAGAATAGGTCAATAAGCTCATCATTGCTCGCAATTGGCTTACCATCTGGTCCTATAACTCCTTGCACCGCTGGATCTGGTCCCATAGCTGCGATACCAAGAGGTCTGTATTTCATTTGTCCGTCTCTCTTATCTACGAACCACATACCCATTATTTTAAGAACTTTTACTTTATCAGTAGTTGTTTTAAATACGTCGGTATATTCTTTCTTCTCTTGTTCAGTTAATTGTCTTCCTGAGTTTAAGATATCGATGGCAGCATCGTTGATTCTAACATTCTCCAACCTTTTCTGTATTCCTTCAGGTGAAAGTTTCACAGTAAAGTTTTCGTCATCATACACCTGCTCAATTTTACCAGTTAAAGCTGCATCTAACAGTAACTGATATAGAGATCTTGTAGGTGTAGAAAGAAGACCGTCCGGATTGTCATAATAGAATGGCTGATTAATCTTGTCATTCATATCAATGATTTCCCAAACAAACATACTCTTAAGGATGTCTTTGTCTTCAACAAATCCATATTCAAGAGGTTTTACTGTTTTATCAATAATAGTATCACCAACTTTTTGTTTATTCTCCGCTCTCATCTGTCTAAACTCTTCTGGAGAAGAAGCGTTCAGAATAGTCTGGGAAAATGCAAATCCCGAAACTAATACTAAAAGGGTGCTAATATATTTTTTCATAATAAATTACAATTTTAGTCCTATTGAACATTAATAATTATAGGAGTAATGTTTTTAATCTGTTGTCCTTCTAAACCTTGAGCTGTTGCTTTAATATCGAAGATAGAAACTACGTCTCCAGATCTTAGGTTTTTGATTAATCCTGCAGCCTCGTTTAATGAATTTCCGTGAACCAATAATGCTGCTCTACCAGGTACTCTTACCATGAACTGAGTTACATTGAATGAAACCGGGAAGTCAAAATCAGGAATCGCTGCCTGTACAGATTGGTTAGGAATAGAAGTTGCCGGCATGGACAATACATTCTGACCTCTCATCTGACCTTGAGGTGGTGGAACATTCTTAATTCTATATTCAAATACCTGAGATACAGATTTACCGTGTGGATCTACTCCAGATAATGTCAATTTCACTGTAGTCCCTGTTGAAGGCTTCACAATCCATTTACCAGGACCTGTATTTCTTACAGTAGCTCCCGGAGCTGATAATGAAAGTTTAGAATTGTCTGCACCTAAGATAGATCCTGAAACAGGGTTCTCAAGTCCTCTATACATTACATTCATTTTATCAGCAGAAAGTAATAATCCTTTTTCAAGTTTTACTTCTCTAGGTCCTGCAATTACATTATACGTATGCGTCCAAGGGAAGTTTTGCGCTTTCCCTGTAGCATCTGTTAAAGTAATTGTACCACCTAATTTATGTTCACCAATACCAGATCCTGAAATTGCTGTAATACCTTTCCCATTTTCTACTTTGCTTACACCAGAGATCCTGATTTTATTGCTGTTAGAATAGTTTCCTAGCATTACTTTTATTTCTGCCTGCTTACCAGCCTGAATATCTACAGGACCAGCAACAATTGCTTCATAGCTTGTAAATTTGATGCTTGCATCCACTTTCTCTTGTAGCAACATTGCCAATGCATCAGACTGTACGTTTCTGGCATCATTTTGGATAATCTCTAAATTGGAGATTGCACCAATCAAAGGCTGATGATAGAATTTATTCTGAAACCAAGTCTTTTCATTTGGAGATTTTCCTTTTGGATATTCAGCTATAAGAGATACATTAGATCTATTCACTAAATCTTGCAATTGATGATTTTGTCCGAAAGTAGTATTGATATAATTTCTTATAGCATCAATCTTAGCCTTTAACTCATTTGCTCCTTTTGAAGGAGTATTTTCATCTCCCTCCTTAAAGAAATATTGTGTTGCACCTTCATTATTATTAAGTGAAGAAAAATTCTCACTAACATCAATTGGCTTTCCAGTTGCTGGATCATTTTCCATAAATTCAGCCTCTTTCTTCAAATTTTCTTTGATTTGTTCTGCATGAGAAACCAAATCATCGATTTTTTGCTTCAATACCTTATATTGCTCCCAAGGCTGTGCATAAGTATCTGGTACCTGTTGTGCTTTAGCCGCTAGTGTTTTCTCAAATATCTCAGTATTTTTTGTTTCAGTAAGCATACGTGTTGCTCTTAAAGAAACTGTAGAGTCATAATATGATCTGATGATCTCTGCATCAATATTTAGGGCCATCATCGCGATGAACACCAAATACATTAGGTTGATCATCTTCTGACGAGGGGTCTGTTTTCCTTGTGCCATTCTCTTTTCTTTGTTTGTTGATTAAGTAGTTTAAGTAATGGTTAGGAATTAAGACTTCATAGCAGTTAGCATACCACCATAAACTCTATTTAAATTATTAAGATTAGATGTTAAACCTTGTAGCTCTTGATTGAACTTCTCAGAATGCTCTACAGATTTTTGCATATCTGAAACATATTTAGTTGCAAATTCTGCTTGTTTCTTTCCGCTTTCCAATTGCATAGAATATAAAGCATTCATGCTTTCCATATGCTGAGCAGCCTTGTTCAACTGATCATTATATTTATGAGTAGAAGCAGAAACGTCTACCGTTTGATTAATTTGGTCTACAGAATTTGAAAACTTATCGATTCCTGTTCTTAATCTTTCGAATAACTGAACATCTAATCTAGCGTCTTCAAGCATTTTATCTAATTTGGTAGAAAGAGAGTTTTCTAATTCAGCAAATTGAGCTGCAGCGTTGTTATTTCTAGAAGATACATTAGAGTGTAATGGGTTTGGGTTAGCATGCTTATCCAATAATTCAGGATAAACATTTTCCCAAGCATAAGACTCCTCAGATTTTGGTGGGTCAAATGCGAAAATAATAAAGATAATCGCCTCTGTAATAAGCCCTACAGTAAGAGCAATATTACCGTTAATTGGTCCCAGGGTAATGTGAGTAATTTTAAGCCAAGCTCCAAGAATTACAATTGCAGCACCGAATGAATAGAAGAAATTCATCCAAGCATCTTTAGTCTTAAACATATTGAGTTAGTTTTTTTAATGTTAAATAAAATTGTTATTGAAAAATAATTGTCTGGTTTATTATCTGTTAACTCTTCTTGGCTTAACAGCTGCTTCAGGAATATCCTGAACAGTTCTAAATCCGATATAGCTTCTTGCTGAATCTTTTCTTTCCCAATCTCTGGCCCCCGTCATTAACGCATATCCTATATCTTTCCAAGATCCACCTCTTACAGTTTTCTTAGTATCCTTTTTATCTTTAGTAGAAGGATTTAATGTAGAAGAGAATCCATATGAAGAATTGTTATATGCAGATTCTGTCCATTCAGAAACGTTTCCAGCCATATCAAATAACCCAAATCCATTTTTCTTAAATTTCTTAACTGGAGCTGTATATGTATAAGTACCTTTTTTCTCGTCTTCCATGTAGTTACCTCTCTTAGGTTTAAAGTTTGCCAGGTAGCAACCTCTATCATCCATTAGGTATGGACCTCCCCAAGGGTAAGTAGCATTTTGCATTCCCCCTCTTGCAGCATATTCCCATTCAATCTCGGTAGGAAGACGGAACTGCAATGGTCTTTGTTTTTTTCTTTTTAAACTTTCGTTGTAATCAGTTTTCAATTTAGATCTGAAGTTACAATAAGCTCTTGCCTGATCCCAAGTTACACCAACTACCGGGTAGTTTTTGTAAGCCTTGTGCCAGAAATATTGTTCGAATAATGGCTCATTGTAAGCAAAGTGGAAATCCTTTACCCAAACAGTCGTATCAGGATAAATCGCAATACTTTGACTCTTTAGGTAATTGGCTCCTCTTTCATTATCTGCAAGTGCAGCATCCATATCTCCCCAACGGTAAGTATATTTAAGTTTACTTACGTCTAAAATTCTTTCGTTTCCAATTCTTGAAGAAGCTGGTAGATACAGAGATTCTAAAACTTCTGCGTATTCTACATCCGGATATTTTGATGTGCTCCAGTGTAAAGGAATTTTCCAGTCTAATCTTTTGCTTGCATCATAGCTTCCGTCTTCTCGGCCACCCTGGCCTTCCATATATTCTTGATAAGGTGTTAAGTTTTCTTCTTTTTTAGCAAGGTATGCGTAGTCTCCTATGCTAGCTCCTTTACGCCCTCCTTCATCACCACCTTCTCCGGCAGCTTCAGCAAGTAGAGTTCTCGCAATAGAGTCTCTTACATAGTTAATGAATACCCTGTATTCTGAATTGGTAGTTTCTGCTTCATCCATGAAGAAAGAAGAAACAGTAACTGTCTTCAATGCTGCTTTTTCAGGTGTATTTGTTGGATCCTGATCTGCTAGACCAGCAACAAATGAACCTGCAGGAATTGCAACCATTCCGTATGGTCTTTCCGCAACAAATGATTTCGTTTTTTCTCTTGGTATCAATTCTCCTTTTGTTCCAGGCTTCCCTACAGAAGAGCTGCCACCACCAGAACAAGATACCGATGCTACCGACGCAGACAATAATAAAAGAAATATCCTTTTCATGTTAATTTTTATAATTAAGCCGTAAATATATAATTTTTTTAAGAAACTTTTAAGATTTTTTTTGAAATAACGGAAGAAATCTAAATTTATTTTATTTACAACTACTTTTTATTCCACAGTCACAGATTTTGCTAAGTTTCTCGGCTGATCTACGTTTGCACCTCTATATACTGCGATATAATAAGCAAGCAACTGTAAAGGCACTGACGCCACGATAGGAGAGAAACATTCTGATGTTTCTGGAATTTCAATAACATAATCTGCCATTTCGCTAACCTGACGGTCACCTTTATTAACGACAGCAATAACTTTTCCTTTTCTTGCTTTAATTTCCTGAACATTACTCACAATTTTATCATAGTGTCCTTTTTTAGGAGCTATAATAACAATTGGCATATTTTCATCGATTAGCGCAATTGGACCATGCTTCATTTCTGCAGCAGGGTATCCTTCAGCGTGGATGTAAGAAATTTCTTTTAATTTTAATGCACCCTCCAATGCTGCAGGATAGTTGTATCCTCTTCCTAAATAAAGGAAGTTTGTTGCTTTTACGAAGTCTTTTGCAATTTCCTGAGTTAGTTCATGAGTTGTTGCTAATACTTCTTCAATCTTCTTAGGAATAGCATCCAGTTCAGCAATTAAGCTCATAAATTCAGCATTACCCAAATTTCCATTATGCTTACCTAGCTTGAAAGCAATTAAGGTAAGGATGGTAAGCTGTGCTGTAAATGCTTTTGTAGAGGCAACTCCAATTTCAGGACCAGCATGCGTATATGAACCGGCGTCTGTAATTCTTGCAATGGAAGAATCCACCACATTACAGATACCATATATAAATGCACCTTTTTCTTTTGCCAATTTTAAAGCAGCCATTGTATCTGCTGTTTCTCCTGATTGAGAAATTGCGATGACAACGTCTTTATCGGTGATAATAGGGTTTCTGTATCTGAATTCTGAAGCATACTCTACTTCAACCGGAATTCTTGCATACTCCTCAATAAGGTATTCTCCGATAAGTCCTGCATGCCATGAAGTACCACATGCTATAATAGTGATTCTATTAGCATTTTTGAACCTTTCTAAATGATCCCAGATTCCAGCCATCTTGATAATTCCCTCATCTACAAGAAGTCTCCCTCTCATCGTATCGTGGATAGATTTAGGCTGTTCAAAGATTTCTTTAAGCATGAAATGCTCATATCCACCTTTTTCAATTTGCTCTAAGCTTAGTTTAAGCTCCTGAATTTCCGGCTCTATTTTAGAGTTTTCATTAATTGTTCTGATATCTACTCCCTTTTCAAGAGAGATAATAGCCATATGACCTTCTTCAAGATAGATCGCTTCTTTTGTAAACTCTACGAAAGGAGAAGCATCAGAAGCAATAAAATATTCTTTATCTCCAATTCCGATTGCTAAAGGAGAACCTAGTCTTCCTACAACCAAAACTCCAGGATAATCCTCATGAAGAACGGTAATGGCATATGCTCCATATACTTCGTTCAAGGCATATCTTACTGCTGTTGGAAAATCAATCTCAGGATTAAGATCCATAAAATACTGAACCAGGTTTACCAATACTTCAGTATCTGTTTCAGATTGGAACGTAAATCCTTTTTCAGTAAGCATTGTCTTAATCGTATCATAGTTTTCAATAATACCATTATGTACAAGTGCTATTTTTCCATTATTTGACAAATGCGGGTGAGAGTTTCTATCACTAGGAACTCCATGGGTTGCCCAACGGGTATGTCCCATACCAATTTTGGCTGTTCCTTTTAATTCTTTTGAAATATTCACCAAATCCTCTACTTTTCCTTTTGTTTTTTGTACTTCAAACTTATTGTTTGAGCCTTCTAAAACAATTCCTGCACTGTCATACCCTCTGTATTCCAATCTTCTAAGACCGTTGATTACGATCTCATAAGCATCTTGAAAACCTGTATATCCTACTATTCCGCACATATTTTTTGTCTAGTGTTTTATTGTGTTTTAATTTATTTTCTTTGTTGCATAGGTAACCATCAACTTAATTCCATACTTACTTGAAGCATCACTTCCTGTAAAAATAGCTCTGTTCGCATCGATTGCCCTTGTTGTAAATTTAGCACCAACAGCAGCCCCTTGTGCATTTTTCACAAATGTTCCCATGTTGATAAGTAATGGGTTATTTACCATATCTGCTGCAGAAACATTAGCTCCGCCCTCTACAATATTCTTCAATGTTTTTGTCACTACGAAGTCATAGTATTCAGGTTCTTGATCTTTTTTCTTACCATAGATATACATATTAAGTCCCGCAGTTACATCTGATGTAAAACTTAATTTTGAGTAATCAATCGTCGTACTACCTTCCTTATATATAAGTGGTACCAATGTAAATTTACGATCTGCATCTACAGAATGAGCATTTGTAAAGGTTAATGGATCTGCATACATTCTAATTTTTGCTCCAACAATACCTATTTTATTATCTGTAAACAACTTTTTAAGGTCAATAATTGTCTGATCAGGAATCTTAACTCCTATTGATGGTCCTCCCATTCCCTGAACAAAAAGTCTCGGATCACCCGATGGCTTACTATTGGACAATGCAGACTCAACTGGATATCCTCCTCTATTATATTCATATTGACCAATATGAGCATTCAGATTTCCTAAGTTAAAATTAAGAGTTGTTTGTGGGCGTGTTGTTGTACTGTTCTCTGTTTTATCATATTTATAGTACATGATCAGTTCCATGTCATCAGGTGAAAACTGGAAAAGATATTTATCAGTTCCTTCTACAGAAAGTCTGATACCTTTAAAGTATCTGGTAAAGTTGGAAGCATCCTGAAGTTCAGGCTTTCCTTTTTTATCTAAAATATGGGTTTTAAAGAAATCCGTATTGCTTAATTTAATTCTGAATCCAAGATTTCCGGTAAACAAATTAGCGTTATCAGATTTTTTTGTAACAGTTACCGTACTTACATTTCCATCAAAAACTCCTGATCCTAACAATTCACCAGTACCAACACTCGCATTAGAACGTTGAAATGCCTCATTATTTGCATCTAAAAATGTAGTAACTTCATGCACATTAATTGTCATGGATTTAGAAGCCCCACCTATTTTACCATATTTACGAACTGGGTAAGATTTCTTTTCGATAGAAACCGGAACTGTTTCAGTACCCACCATAAAATCATTTTTATCATATGCTCCAGGTGCTTTTATTGAATCAGTAATATAATAGGTGTTCTCCATAGTGTTGGCCGGTGGTCTTACTACCAGTACTACAGAGTCTATTTTTGGATTAGGTCCATTGAAGTCAAAATTATCCGTAGGCATTCTCAATTGAGTAACATAGGATGCTTTCTGCATTCCAAACTGGCTTTCTGTAAAAGAACCAAGAACTCCGGTAGATAAAGCTGCCCCTGTTCCACTTAGTCCGGTAATAAGCCTGGAAGCATCACTTCTGACAGTGTCATTATTGGTAATATTATAACCAATAATAGGATATGAAACTTCTTCACCCTTTGCTGCATCTTTATTAAAGAGTTGCTCACCAAGAGAATCTGGTTCTGGTTCACAATTATAAAGGATTGCACTTCCGAAAATCGCCAATAAAAGCATGGCGAAAGTCTTTTTAAGATTATGAGTCATTAAAAATGTGTTTTTAATAAAGTTGGTTTATAGAATCTACGTCAAGATACTCAGACTTTTGAATCGTCGTTTCGTTAAAAGCCTTATCAAGGTCTTCATCCAGGAATTCATCTCCTTTTACAACGGCATCTACATAGTTCATACTTTCGATAACAAAACTTTTGATTGTTGGGTTATCTAACGCTTTTAATCCTGAAATATTATCGAACTTAAGCTTTTCATCAATCTTTTTATCAAGGTCTGCATCTTTCTCATTGTATAGGGAAAGAACAATTTTAGCATCCTTGAAGTAAGTATCTGATTCGTAGTAAGTCTTAAGATAAATTGGAACAAAAGAAGACATCCATCCATTTAAATGAATTACGTCCGGAACCCAATTCAGCTTCTTGATTGTTTCAATAACACCTCGGGCAAAGAAAATAGCTCTTTCATCGTTATCGTCGAAAGGAGTTCCTTCATCATCGAAATAATATTGCTTTCTTTTGAAGTATTCTTCGTTGTCAATAAAGTAAACCTGAAGTCTTTCCCCCGGAAGAGACGCTACTTTAATGATTAGAGGCTGATCCAGGTCATTGATAATAATGTTCATCCCTGAAAGACGGATCACCTCATGAAGTTGGAATTTTCTCTCACTTATTTGTCCAAATCTTGGCATAAAAACTCTTACATCATTGCCTTCATTGTGCATCTTAAGTGCCATTTTGTTTACAACAGCAGCCATATTCGTATCTTCTTGGTATGGATACATCTCTGTCGTAATGTACAGTATTTTTTGATTCGGCATAAATTTTCTATCTAGTTTTTGTAAAAATGCTTTAATGTGCAAAATTACAAAAAAACATCCAACATTATTTTAATTAACATTTTTTTACGAAATTTCCCTTTTCCAAACTATTAAAAACACACTTTATTATATGATATTTTTAGTATTTTTGAATAAGTATTAAAATAAACTATGGAAGTTATAAAAAACAGGAAAATCCTTCAGGACTTCATTGAAAGACAGAAGGAAATGGGAAAAAAAATTGGCTTCGCCCCTACAATGGGAGCTCTGCACAAAGGACATCTTTCTCTGTATGAAGAAGCAAAAAAGGAGAATGACCTTGTTATTTCTTCAATTTTTGTAAATCCTACCCAATTCAACAATCCTGAGGATCTTGAAAAGTACCCAAGAGACATTAACAGGGATATTTTAATCCTGGAAAACTCCGGACTTGTAGATGCTGTCTATATCCCGGAAATAACAGATATTTACCCTGAAAAAGCAGAAAGCCAGCATTATGACTTTGACGGATTGGAAAATGAAATGGAAGGAAAATCCAGACCTGGGCACTTTGACGGTGTAGGAACTGTTGTAGAGGAGCTTTTCAGACAAATACAGCCTGATGCAGCCTACTTTGGCGAAAAGGACTTTCAGCAGCTTGCCATTATCAAAAAAATGGTTGACAAGAAGCACATCCCCGTTAAAATAAAAGGAGTTTCTATTTACAGAGCAGAAAACGGATTGGCATTAAGCTCAAGAAACCAAAGACTTCATGAAGATAGAAAAGAGGCCTCAAAAATCATTTATGAAACTCTAAATAAGGTAAACGACTGGTTCAAAACCGTTAGCATACCAGAAATTAAGGAACGGGTAGAAGATATATTTGATGAACAACAAGGAATGCAGCTTGAATACTTTCTAATTGCGGATGAAAATACTTTACAGGAAACTGACTTCTTCTATAAGGACAGAAATTTCAGAGCCTTTATTGTAGTGGTTGTAGATGGGGTAAGATTAATTGACAACAAGCATTTGGATTAGTACAACAATACATTTATTCTTTATAAAACAAGAACTCTGATGGTAATGTCAGAGTTTTTTTGATTTATTGTAATAAGAACCAATCAGCCAAATAAGTATGGGAGAGAAAAATAATACCATAGAAAATGTTCCTGTTGCAATATTTCTAATAATCTCATTTTCTATTTCAAGAAATAATAGACAAAAAAATTCAAATCCTATTATAGACCCACCTCCCACAATATAACCATATGATCTGGTCTCTTTAAATTTTATTTTTTCCCTATTGGATTTTATATAGGCACGAATTATGTGATATAAAAAAATCACAAAGAAAATTCCTGCAGACAATAATACGACAACAATCATCCAGGCTAATTCTTCATCAATGACACTAATATCACCCATATTTTTTTACAATTGATTATTAATACAAAAATCAAAGGCCTCTTGAAAGAGACCTTTGAAACACCAAATCACAAAATATTAATATGAAAAAAATTTACTTTTCAGTAAACTTGTGACCCGGCTGGGATTCGAACCCAGGACCCATACATTAAAAGTGTATTGCTCTACCAGCTGAGCTACCGAGTCGGCCACAATTAAAATAAAATTGCTTTTCTTATAATTATAAAAATTTTCTTTGCAGTGCCTGCGACTGGACTCGAACCAGCACATCCTTAGGAAACCACCCCCTCAAGATGGCGTGTCTACCAATTTCACCACGCAGGCAATAAAATTACAAGTACCGTAATTTTATTGCTAGTGACCCGGCTGGGATTCGAACCCAGGACCCATACATTAAAAGTGTATTGCTCTACCAGCTGAGCTACCGAGTCGGCCACTTACCTAACAAGTTTTCATTTAAGTAATGTCCCTTGTTTTAAGTGGTGCAAAGATATGACTTTTTTCTTTATCTCAAAACTTTTTCGCAAATTTGTTTAAAAAAAATTCATGATAATTTCACTGATTGGATACATGGGGTGTGGCAAATCTCACATTTCCAAAATATTAAGCGAAAAAATAGATTTTAAACTGATCGATCTTGATAAAGAGATTACCCGAAGGAACAAATTAACCATTCCTGAAATATTTGAAAAAAAAGGGGAAATTCACTTTAGAAAGCTTGAAAGAGAAGCTCTTGAAGAAATATTAGCTTCTGAAGAAAATGTAGTTTTAAGTCTTGGCGGAGGAACTCCTGTATATTATAACAATATGGAGATCATCAACCATAACTCTAAAAGTATATTTCTAAGGGCTTCCGTGGGAACTTTGGTGGAGAGACTTTCCAAACAGAAAGAAAAAAGACCGATTATTGCCAATATTTCGGATGAAGATCTACCGGAATTCATAGCCAAACATCTATTTGAAAGAAATCAATTTTACAGTAAAGCTCAGTTCAGCATAGGCACAGATGCCAGAGAACCGGATGACATTGTAAAAGAAATCATAGAAAAGCTCTATCACTAGAGCTTTTCTATTTTCATTTTAATCTTCACTTTCGGTATCATCTGCTGTTTCTCCGAAGAAGTCATCCCAGTCTGTAAAGTCCGCGGCAATATCATTTCCTACATAATCATCCATGTCTCTTCTGTCTTTTTTCGTAGGCCTTCCCTCACCTTTGTTTCTGTAATAATCTTGTGACATCTTACGAAGTTTCAGAAGTTCATATTGTTCTTTATCCGTTACATCCTGTATATGCAGTGGAACTAATTTTGCCCCAATTCTACTTTTAGGAATCTGGATCACTTTTATTTTATAATCAATTTGATTCTTGCGGATTTTAATAACATCTCCTTCTTTTACCTCCTTAGACGACTTTACGGCAGAGGTTCCTATGGAAACTCTATTCTTTTTAATCTCCTCTGACGCAATATTTCTAGTCTTATAAAAACGAATGCTCCACAAAAATTTATCTATTCTCATAATTTTTTATACTTTTGCCGTTATATTATTTGTAAAGTAATTAAAGTTTTTTGAAATGAAAAAAATATTTTTATATATCCTTGCGGGATCTTTGTGTTTTTCTGCATGTAAAAAAGATGATGAATTGGAATATTATGTAGAGCCGGAAGACATCAACGTCCAGAATAGCTATGATGAACAGGCTATTAATAAATTTATGGATGAAAATTATCTTGATGTACAAGGAAATATAAAACCTTTCAGTGCTACCGATACTGCTGATGATAAGGAAAAGAAATTATCTGCACTAGACGTTAAGAAGCTTCCTTCAGGAACAATTTATATCATGAGAAATGGAGCACAACCAGCTCCGGCTGATGCACAGCCAATTTTAGAAAAAAGTGTTATTAAAATAATGGGTAGGGGTTATTCTTACCTAGCTGCTGATAACAATGGAAGTGTAGTATTTACAGCAAAATCTGCATTTTTAAATACAATAGACGGAAGTACTCTTCCTTTAGTAGATCCAATGTATTACTACGTAAAAGACAAAATAAAAACAGATGCTACTACACCAGCAGCTCAACAATCAAGTTATTATGAAATAGCAGGTTTCAAAGAAGCATTACAAAAATTCAGTGGCTTTAAAGATCTTCCAAGTGAAGCTCCTTACAACCTGCAAGGGGTAATCATAGTACCATCTAAGGCAGCTTTTGCAAGAAATGCCCATTATCAATACCTAGGACAAACCTACAGAAACAAGTCTTTTGTTTTCAACTTCCAGATCTATGGAAGCAGAGAAAGACTTGAAAGTGAAAAATAAAATACAAACCGCCACGAAAGGCGGTTTTTTTTATTTATAAACATTGTATCATACATTTTCACAAAGTTTAATTAACGGCTTTAAAATGCTATTTTATGCGCTGAAAAATCTATCAGAAACTCATCCTTATTTTACCTTAAATCTGGTTCACTACATTTAATACTAAGACCAAAAAAAACCAGAATAGAAAAACATCTACTCTGATTTTTTTGTATTTAAGCTATCTGTTCAGGATAACTTTATCTATTCTGTTATTAAGGCCTTGCTTTTTGCTTTACATTTCCTAAAATATCTGGGAAATACAAATCCGCAAGATGGTCGAATTCATCTCCTCTCATAAACATTGTTGCATCTACTTCTTCATAAGAACTTCTTCCGGCAGCAGCAATCAGCTCATTGCAGGTATGAAGCGTATTTTTATGGAAGTGATATACTCTTTCACTCTTATCAGTAACATCCAATCCTTTGATAAGCATTTTATCCTGTGTAGCAACTCCCGTAGGACAGTTGTTAGAATTACATCTTAATGCCTGAATACATCCTAGAGAGAACATAAATCCTCTTGCATTGTTACACATATCTGCTCCCATGGCCACCGCTCTTAAAATATCTAAACTTGTAAGGACTTTACCACTGGCAATTACTCTTAATTTATGTCTAAGATTATAATTGTTCAATGTTCTGTTTACAAATATCAACGCAGGTTCCAAAGGCATCCCTACTCCATCTGAGAATTCTGGTGGTGCTGCACCTGTTCCTCCCTCTGCTCCATCAATAGTAATGAAATCTGGGTAAATCTTCAGTACATTCATTTGTACACAGATATCTTCAAATTCTTTTGTATCACCAATGCAAAGCTTAAATCCAACTGGCTTTCCTCCTGAAAGTTCTCTTAATTCCTGTACAAACCTCAACAATCCGGCTGCATCAGAAAAAGACGTATGTGATGGTGGTGAAATAACAGTCATACCAGGTGTTACGTGACGAATTGCAGCAATTTCCGGAGTATTTTTCACTCCAGGAAGAACTCCTCCGTGCCCTGGTTTTGCTCCCTGTGATAATTTGATTTCTACCATTTTCACATTAGGTAGTGTTGAGTATTTTGCAAATAATTCAGGATTAAATTTCCCTTCATCATCACGACATCCAAAGTATCCTGTTCCAATCTGCCAACACAAATCTCCTCCTTCCATATGGTAAGGTGAAATTCCTCCTTCTCCTGTATTATGATAAAAGTTCCCTTTTTTGGCACCTCTATTCAATGAAATCTGTGCCCTGTCACTTAACGCTCCAAAACTCATTGCTGAAATATTAAACAGGGAGGCATGGTAAGGCTGTGTACACTGTTCTCCTCCTACCCAAACTCTTGGGAGTTCCTCTGAGGGAGATTTAGCATAAATAGAATGTTTAATTCCCTCATATTTTCTATGATTAACCTCTAGCTGTGTTCCAAAAGCAACTGTATCACTTAAGTTTTTAGCACGTCTGTATACTGCAGAACGCTGATTTCTTGGAAAAGGCTTACCATCGGTCTCCCTTTCGATGAAATATTGCTGCATTTCCGGTGAAATACTTTCGAAGAAATACCTGAAGTACCCCAAGACTGGGAAGTTCCTCAAAATAGCATGTTTCGATTGGTAAGCATTGTAAACACCCAATGCATAGATTGCGGATAGCAGCGTCGGTATCCAATAATGCGCTCTGATTAGTAATGCTACAGCCCATGTAGCAAGTACTAATACAATTCCCCAAGATAAAAACTTATCTCTCATGAATGTAGTATTTAAAGTTAAAAATAAATTTAGTGGAAATTTTGCAAAGAGCCTATGCTTTTGCTAAAAAGTTTTGGTAAGAAGATTGCACAGAAACTGTGCCATCTGACAGGATTTTTTCTAAATTTAGAAATTCAATTTGATTTACGAATGCAGAATCAAAGTCTTTCTGAACTCTCACATAGTTTTCTGTAAAGCCGAACATTTTCCCGTCTTTATTTTCATGCTCCCAAAGTACAGGAAGCGTTTTTCCTAGCTGAGTCTGATAAAATGCCATTTTTTTCTTTTCAGAAAGAATTCTAAGCATTTTATTACGTTTTTTTCTTTCTGCAATTGGAACAACATCACCCATTGCTGCAGCTTCTGTATTTTCTCTTTCAGAATAAGTAAATACATGAAGATAAGTAATTGGAAGTTCATTAAGGAAATTATAGGTTTCCATAAATTTTTCTTCTGTTTCTCCGGGGAATCCCACAATCACATCCACACCAATGGCTGCATCAGGCATTACCTCACGGATTTTATTTACTCTATCATTATATAGCTTAGTCAGGTAACGGCGCTTCATTTTTTTCAATAAGTCATCGCATCCGGACTGTAAAGGAATATGAAAATGCGGAACAAAGCTTCTGCTTTTAGAAACCAGCTCTATACTTTCATTCTTTAAAAGATTAGGTTCAATGGAAGAGATACGGATTCTTTCGATTCCATCTACTTTATCCAGTTCAGAAATAAGATCAAGAAAAGTATGTTCGTGTCTTTTGTTACCGAACTCACCTTTACCATAATCACCAATATTTACACCGGTAAGTACAATTTCCTTAATGTCTTTAGCTGCAATTTCTGTAGCATTTTTCAGAACATTATCAATGGTATCTGAACGAGAAATTCCTCTTGCCAAAGGAATGGTACAGTAAGTACACTTATAGTCACATCCGTCCTGAACTTTCAGGAAAGCTCTTGTCCTATCACCAATAGAATAACTTCCAATAAAGAAATCAGTTTCTTCAATCTCACATGAATGAACAATTCCTTCATTGTCTGTTTTTTCTAAATCGTCAAGGTAGCTTAGAATATTGAATTTTTCCTTAGCTCCCAAAACAAGATCAACCCCTTCAATCTGTGAAATTTCTTCAGGCTTCAATTGTGCATAACATCCTACAATAACAACCAGTCCCTCAGGGTTAGCCTTCATTGCTCTTTTTACATGCAGTTTACACTCACGGTCAGCATTTTCTGTTACCGAACATGTATTGATTACATAGATATTTGCTCTTTCATCAAAGCTTACCTTATCATAACCTGCATCTGTTAATTGACGGGCAATAGTAGATGTTTCTGCAAAGTTTAATTTGCAGCCCAGTGTATGAAACGCGGCAGTTCTGTGAAAAGTAGACATTTGTTACTCCTGAATTTTATGGGTGCAAAGATAGTAATTTTAATAATAATCCAAGATTGATTCAGTCTATTGTTTATATTCATCCCTTACTTCAGGGCTGTTTTGAAAGCAAACCGGTGATGAATTGATATCCGAATCCGCACTTGAAAATTTATTTTTCATTTCATTATTAAACTCCTGGGACTTGTTTCTAGCAATGGAAAGGGTGTTCCAGTCATTATTTTTTATCATTTTGGCAATATAAACAATCTGTCCGATATGGTAAGGGTAATGAGCCAACTGCCGGAAAACAGCATCAATAACAAGATGTGACTCGCCTCTTATCTTAATTATTGAGTAAAGATTTTCATCATTGATCTGATCTAAGGCATTAAAGAAACACGCCCAGCCTTTTTCCCAATATTCAATAACTTCAGCCTTGGTTTGAAATGCACTTACAAATTCTTCATCACGATGGCGCCAGGATTTCTCACCGTCTTCCGTTAAAAAATTAGTCCATCTCGACAGCATATTACCCGCGATGTGCTTTACAATTACTGCTATAGAATTACTTTCTTCATTATACTGCCAGAAAATCTGTTCATCAGATAACTGGCTAAATGTTTTATCACCAAGAGATTTATAATACTCAAAGCGCTTTACAAAAAGGTCTTTCATTCTTTTTATTTTTAATAACTAATGTAAAAAGAAGTATAGATAAAAACCACCTCTTCCGAAGTGGTTTTATCTATTCATTATATTTATGGCATAAGGTTATTCCCTGTTTTTAACCAGTACCCAACCTGTAAATTTAACAGGAGTATTTTTCTTATTATTTTCGTTCCATAATACGGAATACCAATACGTTCCTGTAGGCACTCTCCTACCTCCAACAGTTCCGTCCCATTTGTATCCATTTAGTTTATCTGCCTGATGAATCTTTGTTCCATATCTGTCAAAAACATTGATGATGAGGTTTTGTTTTCCGCTCAGCGCAGAATAATCGATGACATCATTGATTCCATCGGCATTTGGAGTAATTACGTTAATTAAATTCGGGACAACAATTTCAACAACAATAGGGTCACAGTCATAGGCATCCTTTACAAATATCTTATAATCCCCCCTTGGAAGATTGCTAAAAACATTGGAATCCTGCCAAACAATATTATCCAGAGAGTATTTGTAAGATGGATTTCCTCCTATTACCGATACTGTAACTGAATTGTTTGTAACATCAATACTGGAAACAACCGGTTGTTCAGATGCTCCCACCTTTACAGTTTGTGTGGTAATGCATTCTCCGGTTTTAAGTTTTACCCAATAAACCCCGATTCCTACATTAATGGTCTGAGTTGTAGCTCCTGTACTCCATTCATAGCTCTTAAAGCCAGGTCCAGCATCCAGTATGGTCTTATCCTCAGCACAAATTATTTTATCTTTAAGGACAGTAGAATATACCGGCGGAATTACTACCAGAGTAACCTTTGCTATAGCATAACAGCCTTGATTATTTAAAACCCTTATATACACTACTCCATTCGGGGCTATATACGCTGCAGGAGTTGAAATTTCATTAGTTTGATTAATTGCATCAAACAAAGACGGGTAGTATTTTTTTACTGTATTTTGTGGGCCCGTTACTGAAGCATTTATAAGATTAAATGAAGCTGTAGCCGGATTAGTTTCAATAAAACACGATCTCAGGGTAGTTTCATTTACAACCACTACAGGATGGAATTTTAAAGTAATCTTAGCCACCGAAGCACACCCAAACTCGGAGGTTACTTTCACATAGATGGTTCCCTCAGCAGATACAAAAGCTGTAGGTGTCGTAATTTCATTGGTTCCGGCATTAAGGTCTGCCATAGTATGATAATACTTCTTGGCTACATTTGGAATGCCTATAACATCAGCCGTTGTCAGGTCAAATAATGCCGTTCCCGCATTATTATTGTTACACTCGGTTAAAGTTGCATTTTTAACCGTAATGGATCCATCTTTGAATTTGAACTTTCCAACCTGTTTACACTTATTGAGCGGATTACTGGGGTTAGTTGCGTCTGTATAGCTTATACTATAATAGAAAACCGTGGTGGTATTTACTGTTATTGGATTGGCAATAGGATTATTCCCTGTTAAGGCATCATTCTGAGTAGTATGATAGCTTACACTAAAATGTTGATTTCCATTTATAATGCCTGGTGATAATGTAGAAAAATCAAACAAACCAGAACTGAAACAAATAATAACCTCTCTGGGGTCTGCAGGATTAGCTGCTGAAATACCTGGAGGAATAAAAGGATAAGTCTGAATATTTGGATCCGTAAATGGTGATGCCAATGTTGCCGTTCCTCCCCATGTCAAAGAGAATGGAGCCGTTGTACTACTTGTACTACTCACCCAGTTATCGATAAATAAATAATAGGTTTGCCCCGGTAAAACATCCAAATATCTGCAATATGGGGTAGCAGAACCTCCCAGAGCATTAGTAATCGTACTTGTCATATTTAATCCTGTAGCAGGTCCGGGTCCTATAACAGTTGCTGCATTACAACGTATTGGTGCTCCCAAACTTCCACAGTTTACATTAGGACCAAAAATAGCCCAATCATAATCGGCATCCGGATTATTAGGAATCAGATTAAAGGTAAGGGTTCCTCCGGTAGCAATCGTAATTTTATACCAAATTGAATTATGCTCGCCCGTTGCATCCAAGCAGCTCCCAGAATTCACCAATTCCTTGATGGTGCCATAACCTGACGGGCTATAGGTAATATTTGAGTTACCACAAACAGCCAGTGCCGATGCACAATCTGCCTGAGAATAAAAAGCATGGGAAATGCATAGAAGAATAAAGAGTAAAATTTTTCTCATAGATATATCGTTTTTATGGTTGAATCAATTAGTAGTCAGATAAATACCCAACCCACACCAAATATACCTATAATTTAATCACAAACAATAAAATTCCAATAACTTTGAAATATTTCAAATCAATACGTGAATTTTTTACTAATAATACAATAAATACCCTTATTTTATACTTGTCATATTCCCACAAAGATTTTCAAGATGAAAGATTTTATGAAAGGGGCTTTTAACTTCATTCAAATGTTCCTTATCCTGAATGAAAGTATATCGGGAAGCAATAGAATTCATATCTGAAACAATTACCAGCCAACATTCATCTACAGAAGTGTCGTAGTAAGGAAATTTTTCATTTTTCTTTTCGATAAGCTCCAGAATTTTCTCGGAACATAATTCATCAAAAAGGTTCATACTGTATTCATGGGTAATAAAGACATTTCTTCGGTGAAAAGATTTTCTCACACTTTTTACACACCCTATTCCTTTATTTCTTTTAATACTTTTATAGATACTGATAATATTTTCTTCCTGCTCCTCTATATGATCAAACTTTATATTAGGATGAAATTCTAAAAAATAAACACCACGGTATTTCGTGGTGTCTTCTTGTTCTAATAATATTTCTGCCTGGCGGAACATTTTATTCAAAGTGCTTTCCACTTTTTTCATTTCCAAATGATTGATTACTTCAGTCAATTCTATTCCGATTTTTTTATCGTTTAGCTTTGCGATAAAGTCGGGACTCTCACAGGTAAAGTTTTCAAATTTCACTTCGGGAAAATGATGCATAAAAGAGTTGAGAAGAAGAATCTCTGATTTTTTCCGATATTTTTCACGATCATGAAGCGGAGACTCGTCTATGGTACGGTGATATTTTTCTATGGGCTTTTTTTTCAAATGCCTGTTCAGGTAATACAAACTCAGATTCTTAATCAAATCTTCCTCAGAAAATGTCTTTTTCATGTGTGATTTTTTTATTTAATTAGAACACATGCAGCCATTGGCCTTCACCGTTAAAAGTTTTTGATAATCAAAATTTTACACTCTTAAAGGTAAGTAAAAAAACTATTCAACACCTACTTTTAAAATTAATTTATCGATTAATTAATGTAAAGTTTATTTTCATAATCAATACCTTTGCTTCTTCTAACACAAATAAGCATTTATGGATTTCAGGAATTTTAAAATACCCTACCACATCAATCCCCAATATTCAAAAAGAACCGCCTATTTTTCAATGGAATTTGCCCTTGAGCAGGTATTAAAAATATATTCAGGAGGACTTGGTTTTCTGGCAGGTTCTCATATGAGGAGTGCCTATAACCTGAAACAGGATCTTATCGGAATCGGTATTCTTTGGAAATTCGGCTACTATGATCAAGCGAGAAACCATGACCAAACCTTACAACCGGTTTGGACAAGAAAAATGTACAGCTTTCTTGAAGATACAGGAATACAATTTCAAATCGAAATCCACAGTGCTCCTGTTTGGGTAAAGGTCTGGTACCTAGATCCTGAAATTTTCAATACAGCACCTATGTTTTTTCTTTCTACAGATGTTCCTGAAAACGATTATGTTTCCAAAACAATCTGTCATAAATTATATGACGCCAATGAATCCACAAAACTCGCGCAGTACATTTTGCTAGGAAAAGGAGGTGCAAAATTACTGGATGAAATGAACATTGAAAGAGATGTTTACCACCTGAATGAAGCCCACGGACTTCCTGCAGCATTCTATCTGTTAAAAAAATATAATGGTGACCTAAACAAGGTTAAAGAAAAACTGGTTTTCACCACCCACACTCCTGAAGAAGCCGGAAATGAAAAGCATAATTTTAAGCTATGCTACGACATGTCTTATTTCTCAGGGTATAGCATGGATGAGGTAAAAAGCATTGAAGGAATTGATGATGAACGTTTCAACCACTCTCTTTGTGCATTAAAAATGGCAAGAATTGCCAATGGTGTTTCACAGCTTCACGGTGTAGTTTCCCGAGCCATGTGGAATAAATATCCCGGAATCTGCGAGATTACATCCATCACCAATGCACAGGAATTTAAATACTGGGCAGATAAACCTCTTTACAATGCAAAGAATGAAAACGATGACACTGTTTTCGATTACCGCAAAAAGCATCTGAAGAAAAAATTATTCAGCATTGTTGCAGACCAAACCGGAAATTTATTCAATCCCAATATTTTTACCATTGTCTGGGCCAGAAGATTTGCAGGCTATAAACGCGCAGATCTACTTTTACATGACAAAGACAGATTCTACAGGCTTCTGAACAATCCAAAATATCCGGTGCAAATTATTTGGGCAGGAAAACCTTACCCAATGGATTATTCGGCTATTTCTACTTTCAATACCTTGGTTGAAGAAAGTAAAAATTACAAAAACATGGCTGTTCTTACGGGCTATGAACTTTCTTTAAGTAAATCATTAAAGCAAGGTTCGGATCTATGGCTAAACAACCCTAGAGTTCCGAGGGAAGCTTCTGGAACTTCAGGAATGACTGCTGCAATGAACGGATCTGTTAACTTTTCCACAGATGATGGCTGGATTCCTGAGTTTGCAAAGCATGGAGAAAACTCATTCATTGTACCCAAGGCTGATTATCAGAATATGAGCATTTATGAACAGGATAACTATGATTTGAACAAATTATATGAAATCCTTGAAAACGAAATTCTTCCAGCCTATTATGACAATCCTGAGCAATGGAGAAAGATTCAGCAAAATGCTATGAACGATGTAAAAGATCAGTTCAATAGCGATAGAATGGCTGATGAATATTATAGAATACTTTATAATCAAGCAGAATAGAAAAATACTCCGCTCATACCTATTTTTTACGTTTATGTGAATTAGGTTATTTGCTCTTTAATAAAAAATGCCTGAAAAATTTTTCAGGCATTTTTTATTAAAATTATTTACTTTTTTTCTTTGGAGGCACTTTCAACCCTTTTTCTCTTGCTTCAGAAATACCAATAGCTATGGCTTGCTTTCTGCTGGTCACTTTCTTTCCGGAAGAAGATTTTAACTTTCCCTCCTTGAATTCGTGCATCACTTCTCCTACTTTGTCCTGAGCTTTATCTGAATATTTTGTCTTGCTCATCATAAGATTTTTAAGATTTTGGCAGGGATACCCCTAATTCATAAACTTTGGCATGTTTCAAATACTTCGAACGCTCTCTTGATGTTACCGATTCAAAGTGGTCATTTTTGATCACAATGATAGGATCTTCTATATTTTCAATTTCGAAATTGGCAAAATATCGTTCATCCGGACTTGTTTTATCGTTATTTGCCTTAATTTTCTGCAGTTCCTCTGCATATTTTCTAAATCCGGGATCAGATGAGTGGATAAATTTGTATTCATCGCCTGCATACACATAGTAATGAAGTTTTTTTTCTATCAACCCAGCTTCATCCATAATCTCAGGATTATCGGTACCACCCTTAAACCCCACTTCCACTAATATTCCACCTTTCTTGTGGGCGTATTCTGTGGCATCATCAAAACTGGAAAAACCTGTATAGACAATTTGGTCGTTCAATACATATCGGTTCAGTTTCTGGTTGTATGCATTCGTTTCCATAATTATTCTTTTTGATTTGATTTATAATTATATATATTCAATTTTTCTGCCAAATTATCTTTTTCTAAAAATTTCACTATCTGATGATTTTTTTAATTACTTTAGATTTACTAATAAAAAAATATTTACCATGAAAAATTTCAAAAAAGTTTCAAGACTACAATTAAAGGAAGTACATGGCGGAGTTTTGCCAGGAATGAGAAGATGCGTAGATGGGGTTACCTGTAAACTAAGAATCTGGTGGATTGGAGGAATAGAAGAAGTTCCGTGTAATTCTTCTTATCCAACCTGTGCTCCCGAGGGGTATTATCCTCCAGAAACAGGAGATCAGGTACAATTTATATAGCCAATTAGCATAAAAAGATCAGGACATTAGTTCCTGATTTTTGTTTTATATTGTTATGTAAGTAAGAATTATTAAATTTGGAATCATTAAAATTAGAAATGAAAAAAATACTTTTAACTCTTACTATAGCAGCTGCATTTCATAATGTGTCTGCACAGGAAATTACTTTAGACAAAATATATTCAGGATATTATCGTGGCAAAGGCATTGCCGGGATTACTTCCATGAAAAGCGGTGAAAATTATCTGGTCATTGAACCAACCGGAATTGCGAAGTATTCTTATAAAACGTCTCAAAAAGAGGGAAACATTGTAGATGGAAACTTCGAAAGCTATGAATTTTCTGATGATGAATCCAAAATCCTTTTACTGAAAGAAAGTCAGCCTATCTACAGACATTCTTTTCTGGGAAAATTTGAAGTCAAGGATTTAAAATCAGGAAAGATAATGAGTGTCAATGATGGAAAGCCTGTACAGGAGCCAAGATTTTCACCTGATGCGACAAAAATTGCTTTCATTTCTGATAATAATTTATTCTTTCAGGATCTTAATTCCGGAAAGATTACCCAAATCAGTAATGATGGAAAGAAAAATTCAATCATCAATGGTTTGGCGGATTGGGTGTATGAAGAAGAGTTCGGGCATGCAAGACAGTATGAATGGACTAAAAACTCTGATGCCATCGTATTTGTAAAATCTGATGAAAGCCAGGTTCCGGAGATTTATATTCCTATCTATGGAAAAAATCTTTATCCAGGAGAAATGCGTTACAAATATCCTAAAGCAGGAGAAAAAAATTCTATTGTTTCTGCACAGCTATACCGTCTAGATACTGGAAAAACGATGCCATTGAATCTGGGTTCGTTCAAAAATTATTATATTCCTAATGTTTTGCAAACAGCAAAGCCTGATGAGGTTGTTTTGATTACTTCCGAAAGAATTCAAAATGCTTCGGATATTTTAAAAGTAAATACTAAAACAGGCGCTGTTCAGAAATTATTTACTGAAACAGATGATAAATGGATTGATACAGACAGCCCTACAATGGAATTTCTTGAAGATGATTCTTTCCTTTGGGCTTCCGAGAGAGACGGAAATCGTCATTTATACTGGTATGACAAGGATGGTAAGCTTAAAAAGCAGATTACTAAAGGAAATTGGGAGGTAACCGATTATTATGGTTACAATCCAAAGTCTAAGGAAATCTATGTTCAGACTACAGAAAAAGGAAGCATTAATAAGGTTGTTTCTAAAGTAAATATCGAAAGTGGTAAGTCTCAGCTTATCTCTAATGCAGAAGGAAATAATTCTGCCAATTTCAGCAAAAATTACAATTATTTTATTGAAACATCTTCTACTGCTTCAAAACCATATACCTATGTTTTAAAAGATGGAAACGGGAAAACAGTAAAAGAACTTCAAAATAACAATGACCAGCTTCAGAAATTAAAGTCTGATAATTTTGTTGAAAAGGAATTCATTACGATTCCTAATGCGGTAGGTGACCAAATGAATGCATGGGTGATGAAGCCTAAAAATTTTGATCCTAACAAAAAGTATCCGCTATTTATGTTTCAGTATTCCGGCCCAGGGTCTCAACAGGTTGCTAACTCTTGGGACAATGGTAATGCTATGTGGTTCAATCACCTTGTACAAAAAGGGTATATTGTTGCTTGTGTAGACGGACGTGGAACAGGTTACAAAGGAGCAAAATATAAGAAAGTTACTTATATGAACCTTGGAAAATATGAAATTGAAGATCAAATTACAGCAGCAAAATGGTTCGGAAACCAATCTTATATTGATAAAGGCAGAATCGGAATGTTCGGATGGAGTTTTGGTGGTTACATGACCAGTTTAGCAATGACAAAAGGTGCCGATGTTTTCAAAATGGGTATCGCAGTAGCTCCTGTAACCAACTGGAGATATTATGACTCAGTATACACGGAGAGATTCATGAGAACCCCTCAGGAAAACCCTGATGGATATGACAAAAACTCTCCTACAGAATACGCTAATTTATTGAAAGGGAAATTCCTTTTAATCCACGGAACGGCTGATGATAATGTACATTTCCAAAACTCTATGGAATTATCTGAAGCTTTGATTCAAAATAAAAAACAGTTTGATTTCATGGCTTATCCAGATAAAAACCACGGAATCTACGGTGGACAGACAAGACCACAACTGTACCAGAAAATGACAGATTTTATCTTGAGTAATTTATAATCACATTACAGATTAAAAACAATACATCCCTTTCAAGTTTTTGAGAGGGGTTTTTATTTATTTCATTAATCATTTGTCTAAGTATTATTTATTTTATCAATTGAAATTAAAAACTTATTTTTGGGGGAATTGAAATTTGAATATATGAAGACTAAACATCCTAAAGGGCTGCCCTATCTCTTTTTTACAGAAATGTGGGAGCGTTTCGGGTACTACCTGATTCTTGGAATCTTTGTTTTGTATGTAATAGAGCCTACCGGAATGAAAGGTGGTCTGGGATTACCTGACAAAACTGCTGACGATATTTTCGGAACTTATATTGCACTGACATACCTTACTCCATTTATTGGAGGATTTTTGGCAGACAGAGTTTTGGGGTATATCAAATCCATTTATCTTGGAGGTTTCTTAATGGCTGCCGGATATATAGGAATGGGAGTTTTCAAAGATTTACCTTTATTTTATGCTTCCCTTGCATTAATTATTATTGGAAATGGTTTCTTTAAGCCTACCATTTCTACCCTTTTAGGAAATCTTTATTCGGAAGAACCTTATAAAGCCAATAAAGACTCCGGATACAATATTTTCTATATGGGAATCAATATTGGGGCGTTTATCTGTAACATTATTGCTGCATTTATGCGTAATAAATTTGGTTGGGGTGAAGCTTTCATTACTGCCGGAGTTGGGATGCTTATTGGTATGGTTATTTTTACCATCGGAAGAAAACACTATATCCATGCAGCACAAATGAAGCCTGTACAGGAAGGAGATACAAAACTTTCTGAAATTATGCTTAAAGTATTTGTTCCAGCCATCATAGCCGGAGGAATTGGTTGGTTTATTCCTAACAATATCTTTGGAAGCGACAGTACAGATGCCTTTATTTTCGCATGTATTCCTGTTATTTACTTTTATGCTTCACTTTACTTTAAAGCGAAGCCTGATGAAAAAGCGTCTATTGGTGCATTACTTTCTGTATTCCTGATCAGTATGTTCTTCTGGGCAGTTTTCAAGCAGAATGGTACTGCTTTAACAAGATGGGCAAATTATTATACAGATAGAAGCGTTCCTGCTTCTCTTGAAAAACCATTGGAAGGCATTTATATGGTGGAGGGTAAGAGCTACGAAGACAAAGAGACTCCAGTTTATGACAATCAGTTCCGATCTCAAAAGGATGACAACGGAGACACCAAAAAAGAAACCGGAAAAGATGTTTACTTTAAAAATATTTCTCCTGAGCAGCGTGCCGTTTTAGAGAAAAATCCTGAAAATAAAGTCTATCTATACAATACCGAATTATTCCAATCCATTAATCCGTTCTGGGTAATCGCACTGACTCCTGTTATTGTTGGATTCTGGGCTCTGCTAAGAAGAAAAGGAAAGGAACCTTTAACACCAACGAAGATCGTTTTAGGACTCTTCATTTCAGGATTGTCTTGTCTTGTTATGGTTTTAGCGGTAATGGCCGGAGAAAATGGAGCTGTAAAAGTTTCCCCTTTATGGCTGGTAGCCAGTTATGGAGTTATTACAATCGGAGAATTATGTCTTTCTCCAATGGGACTTTCTTTTGTGTCCAAGCTTTCTCCTGCTAGAATTACAGCCTTGATGATGGGTGGTTTTTTCCTTGCAAACTCTGTAGGTAACAAACTTTCGGGGATTCTGGCAAGTACATGGTATAGCTATGAAAATAAGACGAATTATTTCCTTGTGAATTTTGGTTTGTTAATATTTGCTACATTATTAGGCCTTTCAATGTTAAAAAGGTTGAATAAGATTATGAAAGAAAAAGGGCACTAATCCTTACTATTATAACGAATAACAAGCTGCGGAATGGTTCCGCAGCTTTTTTATTTAAAAATAAAATTAAAACCTTGCCAAAAACCCAAAATAAACTATATTTGTCAGTCTTAACAAAAATTAACAATAGAAATGGATAATATTGAAGCATTGAGTCCGAAACCGGATGAATTTGTAGAGAATAAGAATTCCAGACATCCGAAAGGATTATGGGTTCTGTTCGGCACGGAAATGTGGGAGCGTTTCAACTTTTATGGGATGAGAGCACTTTTGACGCTCTTTATGGTAAATTCCTTATTGATAAAAGAAGCGGATGCAGCGATCATCTATGGTGGATTTCTAGCGTTATGTTATTTAACACCTCTTTTGGGAGGATTCATTGCTGATAAATATATTGGAAACCGATTTGCGATCATCATTGGAGGATCTTTAATGGCGATTGGTCAGTTTTTATTATTTATTAGTGCCTCTACATTCTCTGCAGACATTGGTAGTGCTAAACTTATTATGTGGCTGGCTTTATTCGTTATTATTTTTGGTAATGGATTCTTTAAGCCCAATATTTCTTCAATGGTGGGAAGCCTTTATCCAAAACAAGAGAAATCTAAGTTGGACTCTGCTTTCACTATTTTCTATATGGGGATCAACATCGGAGCATTTTTAGGTCAATTCATTTGTCCTTATGTAGGAGATGTAAAAGATGCGACCACTGGGGTAAGAGATATTTTCGCATTCAAATGGGGATTCTTGGCAGCTTCAATTGCAATGGTAATTGGAACTATAACATTCTTTATCCTTAAAAACAAATATGTAGTAACACCAGAAGGAAGACCTATTGGTGGACTTCCAAAAAACAACTCAACGGCAGACTTTGAAGAGGGAGAATCTCAAACAGCAAAATTCTCAGGTGGTTTCTTAGGAGCTACAGTAGGTATATTTGTTGTTCTCTTCTTTGTATTCAGATATTTATTGGTCGGAGAACTTGGATTTAATTCAGTGGAAATGGGGCAAATGATTAAAGGAATCATCTATCCATTCATCTATGCAGCGGGTATTTCCTTGGCATTCCTGATTATGTCTTCTGCAGAAAATAAAATTGAAAGACAAAGAATCTGGGTAATTTATATTGTTTCGTTCTTCATTATCTTTTTCTGGGCGGCTTTCGAACAGGCAGGATCTTCATTAACATTCATTGCAGATAACCAAACTGACAGAAACATTTTCGGATGGAATATGCCTCCTTCAATGGTTCAGATCTTTAACGGAATTTTCGTAGTTCTATTAGCTGTTCCTTTCAGTTTATGTTGGGATAAGCTAAGGGCAAAAGGAAAAGAGCCAGTATCTCCTTTCAAGCAAGCAATGGGGTTAGCATTAATCGCCCTTTCTTATTTCATCATTGCACACAATGTAAAAGATTTAGGAAATTCAGGTTTATTAGCAATCAAATGGCTAATGCTTTTATACTTCATCCAAACATGTGGTGAGCTTTGTTTATCTCCAATCGGATTATCATTGGTTGGTAAATTAGCTCCAAAAAGATTCGCTTCATTATTATATGGTGTTTTCTTTATCTCTAATGCTGCAGGATATGCCTTGGCAGGTTCATTAGGAGCACTTATCCCTGCAACAGGTGATAAATTTAAAAAAGCACAGGAAATTGGAGTAAATCTTCAGGATGTTTTGGATAAAAAAGTAACTTTAACTACTGAACAGGTTGCGGCATTTGAAAAAGCTCAACTACCATTACACAACCCTACTTTTGTAGGTTTTGAGATTCACAATTTATTTGAATTCTTTATGGTATTCGTGGTACTTTGTGGTATTGCCTCTGTAATCTTAGGCTTACTTTCTCCAATCTTAAAGAAAATGATGCACGGTGTAAACTAATTGCATTAACAAAATATAAATAAAACCTCTGCTAAGTCAGAGGTTTTTTTTATTTTCGTATGATGAAAATTTCCGAAGATTCTTTATTCCAATCCGTAAAGGAGATCATTAGACAGTCGCGCGAAAAAGTTTTTCGAATAGCGAATTCTACACTGTTACTTACTTACTGGCAGATTGGAAAACTTATTGTTGAAGATGAACAACAAGGGAAAGAACGCGCTGAATACGGAAAATACACCTTAAAAAATCTTTCTCAGAAGCTTACTTTAGAATTTGGAAAAGGGTTTGACTATACAAACCTTTCTAATATGCGTAAGTTTTACATCGCTTTTCCAATTATTGACACATTGTCTCAACAATTGAGCTGGTCTCATTACCGATTGCTTTCCAGTCAGGATGATAAGAATAAAAGACAATATTATCTTAATGAAGCTGTACAAAACAATTGGAATGTAAGAGATCTAAAAAGGCAAATGAGCTCCCTTGCCTACGAAAGAGTTTTAAAACATAAAGAGTCTTCACCAGAAAGCATCCACAGTGTTTTAAAAGACCCCTACATTTTTGAATTTCTTGGTATAAAAGCAGACGAACAGTTTTCTGAAAAAGAAATTGAAACCGCCATTATTGACCATATCCAAAAGTTTTTACTGGAATTTGGAAAAGGATTCGCTTTTGTGGCCAGACAACAACATATCTCCACAGATACCTCAGACTTTTATATTGATCTGGTTTTCTACAATTACATTTTAAAATGTTTTGTTATTATTGACCTTAAAACTGGAGAACTTTCTCACCAGGATATCGGGCAGATTGACATGTATGTAAGAATGTATGATGATCTGAAACGAGGCGAAGGAGATAATCCGACCATCGGTATTTTACTATGTTCTGAAAAAGATGAAACTATTGTAAAATACTCTGTGCTCAATGATAAAAATAATTTATTTGCCAGCAAATACTTGCTGTACCTCCCAAAAGAAGAAGAATTAAAACAAATCATCGATCAGGACAGAATTCGTTTTGAACTGGATCAGGATAATAAAAACCCTAATTAAAACAATCATATATCGTTATGAGCTTAACTCTAGAAGAAATACAAGACTTTAAAGGAAAGTATCCAAAACAGCTTTGGACCTTATTTACCGTAGAAATGTGGGAACGTTTCTGTTTTTACGGAATGCGTGGAGTTCTTACCATTTTCATGGTAGATCAATTGGGCCTGTTGGAAGACAAAGCAAATTTACAATATGGCGCCATACAGGCTTTTATCTATGCTTTTACTTTTATAGGAGGTATTTTTGCTGATAAAATTTTAGGATTCAAAAAGTCTCTGGTTTTTGGAGGACTTATTATGGCAATCGGGAATCTGATTATTGCTCTTTCTCCTCATGACTTCTTTTATCTGGGGATTACCTGCTCTATTATCGGAACAGGATTTTTCAAACCAAACATTTCCTCAATGGTAGGTGAGCTCTATAAAGAAGATGATCCAAGAAGAGATGCCGGATATGGTCTTTTTTATGCCGGAATTAACATTGGAGGGCTTCTAGGAGGAGCACTTTGTGTATACCTTGGAAAATACCACTCATGGTCTTGGTGCTTTTTGGCTGCAGCAATAGTTATGGTTTTAGGCTTAATTACTTTTTTTGCCACAAAAAAATCATTAGGTCCCATTGGAGATTCACCTCTACAGGTTCTTCCTCAATCTAAGAGAACTTTACGTGAAGTTTTGGTATATATTGGTGCTTTATTAAGCATGCCTCTTATTTTCATTATGGTTAAAAATACCGATTATACAGACTACTTTATGTATCTGATTGGTATTGCAGCAGTAGGTTATTTTATTGTGGAAACCTTAAAACAATCTTCATCTTATCAAAAGAAATTGATTGCTGCATTTATATTTATATTCATGTACTTCCTTTTTAATTCTATTTATGAACAAAGTGGAGGATCATTATCTTTATTTGCCAAGGACAACCTTGTTCATAATTTACTTGGATTTGGGATGGATCCTAATGTAATTAATAACAGCGCTAATTCTTTTTTCATTATTATTTTTAGCCCACTTATTGGCTTGGCTTGGGTAGGATTAAGCAAAAAAAAGCTGGAACCGAATACAATCAATAAATTTGGAATTGGGTTCTTATTTCTGGCAGCAGGATTCTTCTTGTTCTATAGCTTAAGATATTTTGCAGGTGCAGATGGAAAATCTTCCCTCAACCTATTTACTTTTACATGGCTTGTTATTACTTTTGGAGAACTTTGCCTAGGCCCAATCGGGATGTCAATCATTACAAAACTATCTCCTAAGAAGATGTTTGGAATGATGATGGGATTATGGTTTTTGGCAAGTGCTTTCGGACAATTTGCTGCCGGAAAAATTGGTGCAAGTTTATCTGAAGCCAACACAGGAAATACCAATATGAGTAAATTATTGGCTTACACTGATGGATATAAAACCCTGGGGATTTATGCATTAGTTGCCGGAGTGGTATTGATTTTGCTTTCTTCACTCGTGAAAAAATTAATGCAGGAGGTAAAGTAAAGAATAAGTAATTATGCTTATTTTTATGTAAATATTAAATTATGAAGAAAATTTTAAGCATAGTTCTCTTACTTCTATTAAATTTTAGCTTTGCACAGGTAAAATGGATGACTATTGAGGACGCTTTAAAAGCCCAAAAAGAAAATCCTAAGAAAATTCTTATTGATTTTTATGCAGACTGGTGCGGACCATGTAAAATCATGGACAAAAAAACATATGGACACCCTGTCATTGCCCAAACTTTAAATGAGAGTTATTATCCAGTAAAATTCAATGCTGAAGAAAAACAGAGTGTTGAAATTTTTGGAAGAAAATTTTCCAATCCTAATACAGAACAGAGAAAAGGAAGAAACTCCCTGCATGAGTTCACTCAGTATATGAATGTAGGAGCTGTCCCAAGTACAGTATTTCTGGATGAGCATGGTGACCCGATCACTATTCTTCAAGGAGAATTATCCGCTAAGGAACTGGAGCCTTATTTGGAACTGATATCAAAGGATCTCTTTAAAAAGATTCGTACCAGAGAACAATGGGAAGATTACCAGAAAAAATTCAAATCTAAAATTAAAGATTAACAGACAATCCAATTTCGGATTGATACTTATAAACAAACTTAAGACTTTCAATTTTTTTTGGAAGTCTTTTTTATTTTACCGAAATTCGAAGCTTTATTTTTCTCATTCAAAATTCGAGTCTCAGATAAGAAATGACTTTAGATACTTCCATAGAATACGTAAAAGGAATAGGTCCGGAAAGAGCCAAACTCATCAAAAATGTGTTAGGATTATCCACCGTAGAAGATATGCTTAACTTCTACCCTCTCCGTTATCTGGATAAAAGTAAAGTCTATAAAGTTTCTCAGCTGCAGGAAGAAACCAGCCAGGAAATCCAGTTGAAAGGAAGGATCACTCAGGTTCAGGAAATTCAAACAGGAAAAACCAAAAGACTCTCTGCTAAATTCAATGATGATACAGGCAGTATGGATCTTGTATGGTTCCAGTATTCAAAATGGCTGAAAGAACAGCTTCCCATTAACCGTGAGGTGTATATCTTTGGGAAAATTAATGTTTTTAATCGTCAGTTTTCAATGCCACATCCTGAAATAGAAGCAGAGGAAGATAAAGATGGAGATGTACGTTTAAAGCCCATTTATCCAAGTTCTGAAAAACTTACCAAGAGAGGACTAGGACAGCGATTCTTTCAAAATGCATTGAGGAATATCTGCAAAGAAATCCCTAGCTTGATTGACGAAAATTTCCCTGAGTACTTAATGAAAACATTCAAGTTTATGTCGAGGCAACATGCTTTTCTTAATGTTCATTTCCCTAAAGATTTGGAACATTTTGATAAGGCAGATTTCAGGCTGAAATTTGAAGAATCGTTCTTTTTCCAATTAGGATATGGCTTAAAAAAGCTTCATCATAAAACCCAGTCATTCGGCAATCCCTTTCCTGTTATAGGAGATCATTTCAATGATTTTTATGAACATCATCTTCCTTTTGAATTAACTAATGCACAAAAGAGAGTTTTAAAGGAAATCCGAATGGATATGAAAAGGCCGATTCAGATGAACAGGCTTCTGCAGGGGGATGTAGGTTCCGGAAAAACAATGGTTGCATTATTGACAATGCTTATTGCCATGGATAATGGCTTTCAGAGCTGCATGATGGCACCTACAGAAATTCTTGCCCAGCAGCATTATAATGGTATTAAAGATTTACTGGAGAAAACAGGGATCAATATTCGGCTTTTGACAGGTTCTACTAAGGCTGCAGAGAGGAGAATTATTCATGAGGAGCTTGAAAATGGTACGCTCTCCATTCTTGTAGGAACCCATGCTGTTTTAGAAGATAAAGTTAAGTTTAAGAATCTTGGCCTGGCTATCATAGACGAGCAGCATAGGTTTGGTGTAGCACAAAGAGCAAAACTTTGGGCTAAGAATAAGATCCCGCCACATATTCTGGTCATGACGGCTACTCCCATTCCAAGAACATTGGCCATGAGTTTTTATTCTGATCTTGATGTTTCGGTAATTGATGAGATGCCGGTAGGAAGAAAGCCTATTATCACGGCTCACAGACGTGAAAAAGACAGACTATATGTTTATAACTTCTGTAGGGATGAAATAAAAAAAGGAAGACAGATTTATTTTGTATATCCACTGATTGAGGAATCTGAAACTCTGGATTATAAAAATCTGATGGAAGGTCTTGAGCATGTCATGGAATTTTTCTCAGATTACAATGTTACCATGCTGCATGGAAAAATGAAACCGGACGAAAAGGATGCTGCCATGGCCTATTTCGCTTCAGGAAAAGCGGAAATTATGGTAGCTACTACCGTTATTGAAGTAGGTGTAAATGTTCCCAATGCTTCTGTCATGGTGATTGAAAGCTCTGAAAGGTTTGGTCTCTCACAACTTCACCAGCTTAGGGGGCGTGTGGGAAGAGGTGCAGAGCAAAGCTATTGTATTTTGATGACCTCTGATAAATTATCCAAAGAAAGCAGAACCCGCATCAAAACAATGACTGAGACTAATGATGGTTTTAAAATTTCTGAGGTTGATATGCAACTTCGTGGTCCTGGAGACATCCTGGGAACACAGCAAAGTGGTGTTGTAGATTTCAAGAGATTAGATCTTGTAAAAGATTCTGCTATCATTAAGACAACAAAGAATACTGTTGATAAAATTCTGGAAGCTGATCCTATGTTGGCAAGGCCAGACAACCTGGTTATCAAGAATTATTATATCAGGTACTACAAAGGAAAAAATAAATGGAGTAAGATTTCATAAAAAAAACCGCAGAAAATATTTCCCTGCGGTCCCCTTATAAAACTGTTATTTAGAAGAAATTACTTTTGGTCTGCTTAAAAAATTTATTTTAATAGTTTAGGCCTTAATATTTTGTGATGTGGTGTGGTGTGAAAATATCTATATATTATTTGAATAAGATAAAGATTAAGCCAGAACTATTAAAATAAATTATAAAAAACAAAATGAATTATTTTTCCAACTTGCTTATTATAAAAACTAACTGTGTTTAGGTGGAGATGAGGGAATGAAACGAATAAAAATATCTCCAACTACTTCAAGTTTTCATGATTGTACCGTTTTGTTTAAAGATCTTCTATGCTTTAAAATTGGAAATTAATATAATTCATTTTGTTAACTAACATCGTGATTTATATATTTTCTGTAGAAACAATTACTCTTCATTCATTTGTATCTTCATGTATATAGTCAAATTTGTGTCACTGAATTTACATTTACAAATGTCAGGATATTAACTGAATTTTATTTTATATTATTTCAATTATTAATTATAAAATTCTCACTTTTGTGTGAATAGTATGCAATAAATACCATTGTATATCTATAAAATGAAGACACTAAAACTACTTATTCATCACACTTTAAGGATGAAATTTTGTTTATTCAATCCGGAAGTCTGGTATTGCCAATTGATTGTAATAACATCCGTAAGTATTTTTTTCAGACTTTCAAAATCGGAAGGTTTTTTCATACAAATATTAGTTCCTTTTACGAAAATATCTTCTATTTCATTTTCAGTAAGTTGATCATAGTAAACTGTTGTCACCATATTACTAAACTTCTCTTGTTTCTTTATGTCATCTAAACATTCCAGACTATTCTTTTCGGGAATGCTATACTTCATAAAAATTATTTCAGGGACAACTGCTTCATCATTATTTAAATACTCCATCAAGTCTTTTCCATTACAAAAACATTGAATTCTTATTGAGATTTTAAGCTCTTTAAATATGTTTTTAAAAAAAATTAAGGTGTTTTCATCGTTATCTGTTACTATTACGTTCAGGAATTCTTTATTCATACTGCATTTTAGGGTTTGTTTCCACACTTTGGGCTCTTCTTCTTTTTCCTATAATCTTTTGAAACTGGGAGGGTGTAATTCCTGTTGTATTTTTAAACTGTGTACTTAAATGGGCTACACTGGAGTAGTTCAGTTTATGGGCGATTTCTGTAAGGCTTTGCTTATTTCCTATGATCAATACCTTGGCATGTTCTATTTTCTGGAGAATGATAAAGTTTTCTATGGATGTATAAGCAACCTCTGAAAATAGGTTTGAAAGGTATCCATAGCTGTGATTTAGTTTTTCAGAAATATAAATAGATGCCTTTACAGGAATAATTTCCTCGGAAAAGACAAGCTCTACAATTACATCTTTTATTTTCTGTACTAAAGCCGTTTTTTGGCTTTCAATGATCTCAATACCATAATCTCCAAGGTTTTTCTTAAAAAGATTATGTTGTTCCTGCGTAAAGGGTTCATAGAACTCTACCTCACCGAAATTCAGCAAGCGGTATTTCAACCCATGCTCTTTCAGCTTTTCGTCCAATACCTTCTTACAGAGGGCATTGAAATCAAATTTAACGTACATTTTCATCCTAGTATTAGTAAGCCTATTTTTTTTAGTAAATATAATAATTTATTTCAAGTAAAAGTGAAATAGCACTATATTTTTTTAACTTTACACCTACAACAAAAAACTCCTGTATTAAAGAATACAGGAATTTAAACACTAAGGATGAAAAAAATATACTGATAAAAAGCTGAATCAGCTCAAAACCAAGCATATGAATGTATTGTTATAAGTGATTTGGTTCTAAGACAAAGATGAATCAAAAAAAGAAATCACTTGTTATAGAATTACAGGATAAAGTTACAGAATTTTAAGTCAATTAATCGTGAATTAGAAATTCCATTAAGAAATCATCCATTACAAATCCATTCCCGATATCAAAAACTCCCTCATCATAAACTCTGTATCCTTGGGATTCGTAGAAGTTTCTGGCCGCATTATGCTTATTCACATTAAGGATAATTCTTTTGTTTCCGTGTTCAGAAACTTTCTCATTTAAAAACTGAAGGGCCAATTTCCCCAATCCTTTTCCTTTGCTTTCCGGAATTAGATAAATACGGTGTAATTTTGTTGTTTCATCTTCATAATGGTGTTCATATCCCATAAATCCCTCATAAGAATTAGCATTCTCATCTACAATCAGGTAATAATGGTAATTGGGATTTTGCAACTGACTTTCAAGTTCAGTCTTAGAATACATTTCAGAAAGCATATAGTCCATTTGTTCTTCAGAAAGTATTTCTGCATAGGCATTCTTCCAGCTTCTGCGTGCCAGATCCTGAATTAAGGGAACATTCTCTTCGGTTGCTTTGGTTAATTTCATATTTTTCATATTATGATTAAAAAAAGTGAAAAACCGAAGCTTTTCACTTAATTATATTTTATTAATTGTAAATAATCAATTTGATCACATGAGTGAATTTTAAATTGACATTAAAACCAATTATTACAAATTTCATCAATTAGATCTTTGACATTTCAGCTTTAATTTTAGCGTATAGTCCTTCTGATGCAGGAACTAATGGAAGTCTCAAATAGTTCTTAATAATTCCTTTTTCAGCCAATACCACTTTGATACCACAAGGGTTTCCTTCTGCAAAAATAAGACGTGTGATCTCAACCAATTTGTTGTGAATCTCATAGGCTTCTTTTACTTTTCCATCAAATGCCAATTGCACCATGGTAGAAAATTCTTTTGGATACCCCTGCCCGATTACAGAAATCACTCCATTTCCACCTGCCAAAGTTACAGGAAGTGTATATTCATCATCTCCTGATACCAATGAGAACCCTTCAGGCTTCTTTCTAAGGATATCAAAATATTGTAAGATGCTCGGAGCAGCTTCCTTGATCATAAATAGATTTGAGAATTCTTGTGCAAGACGAATAGTAGTGTCTGCATCAACATTTTGCCCTGTTCTGGACGGAACATTGTAAATAATAATATTTTTTCCTGTAGAAGCCAGCGCCTTATAGTGCTGGTAAAGACCTTCCTGATTAGGTTTATTATAATATGGAGATACAGAAAGTACCGCTTCAAATGCAGAAAGATCTGCTTCTTCTATCTGTTTCTTGACCTCAAGAGTATTATTACCGCCTATTCCTAATACCAAAGGAAGACGTTTATTATTCACCTTAATGATATGCTCAATTACCTGTTTCTTCTCATCATCAGAAAGCGTTGCGGCCTCAGCCGTTGTTCCTAATACTACCAAATAATTGGTTCCGTTTTCAATATTGTATTCAACAAGTTTTGTTAAACTGTCGAAGTCAACGGATAAATCTTCATTAAAGGGCGTTACCAATGCAACACCTACTCCTTTTAAAATGCTCATCTGTTCGAATTATTTTCGTCAAATTTAATCATTTACACTAAGAATTTATAATAAATAATAATGTTTTATTATACATATAGTTATATTTGCATATACTAAAAGATATTATGAAAAATAAATTCTTGTTACTAGGAATTGCTCTGGCAACGCTTACTGCATGCAAAACGGCGTCTACATCGCAGCTTGCGAATGTAAAGCCCCAGAAAAATATTTCTATTAATAATGAGCTAAAAAATGATGAGGAGTTTGTAAAATTTATTGAACCCTATAAGCAAAAACTGGATAAAGAAATGAACCAAAAGATTTCTCATACCAGTGTAGATCTTACAAAACAGGGAGATAACAGCAATCTAGGAAATCTTTTAGCTGATTATACTTTGGAAGGAGGTGATCAATGGACAAAGGCCCACCTAAAGCAGAATGTAGATGCAGCTTTAATCAATATCGGAGGAATCCGTACTACCATTGGGAAAGGTGATATTATGCTGAAGAATGTTTTTGAAGTAATGCCTTTCGAAAATGAATTGATTATTGTGAAAATAAAAGGTGCTGATTTACCCGGGCTTTTTGAATATTATGCAAAAACACAGGTAAACAATCCTGTTTCTCATTTATATATAGAAACAAAAAACGGACAATTAACCCAATCTTTAATTAACGGAAAAGCAATAGATCCGCACAAAGACTACTATATTGCTACTTCAGACTATCTAGCTCTGGGAGGGGATAATATGAAATTCTTTGGGAAAGGAGAAGCAATCCCAACAGGGGTGAAACTTAGAGATTTATACATTGAATATTTCAAGAAAAATCCTGAAATAGTTCCTGCTACAGACCTTCGTTTAAATTTTATTGGTAAAAAGTAATGGATAGAAAAAGTTTTTTAAAAGCAATAGGTGGTGGATCTTTAGCAATGGCTTTGGCTCCCAATATGATGATGGCGGAAGAGTTAAACATTCTTGACTTAAAGTCCACTAATAAACTGACTATTCTTCATACTAATGACCAGCATAGCAGAATAGAACCTTTTGATGCAAGTTATACAAAGAATCCTAATCAGGGAGGTTTTGCAAGAAGGGCAAGCTTAATTCAGCAAATCAGAAATCAGGAAAGTAATGTTTTACTTCTTGATTCAGGAGATATTTTCCAGGGAACTCCTTATTTTAATTTCTTTGGTGGAGAACTGGAATTTAAATTAATGTCTATGATGAAGTATGATGCTTCTACCATGGGCAATCATGACTTTGATAATGGCCTTGAGGGATTTTTAAAGGTTCTTCCTAATGCACAATTTCCTTTTATTTGTTCCAATTATGATTTTAAAAATACCATTTTAGACGGAAAAACCTCTCCTTATAAGATATTCAACAAGAATGGAATAAAAGTAGGGATCTTTGGTGTAGGAATTCAACTAGATGGCCTTGTGGGCAAAAAACAATATGGAGAAACGGTTTATTCTAACCCGATTGATGTTGCACAGCATTATTCAAACTTTTTGAAAAATGAACAGAAATGTGACCTTGTCATTTGTCTTTCTCACATTGGGTATGATTATAAGGATGAACCTAGTAAGATAAGTGATAAAATTTTAGCGGCCAGTACAGAAAACATTGATATTATCTTAGGTGGCCACACTCATACGTTTCTACCGGAGCCCCAAACATTCACCAACAGACAGGGCAAAAATGTACTTGTAAACCAGGTGGGCTGGGCAGGTCTTCTTTTGGGTAGAATTGATTTTTATTTTGATACAAACAAAAACGTAAAGCATATCTCCTGGAATAATCAGGCAATTGACAGCAGCATAATAGCATAATATGAAAAAACTCTCTTTAATTTCTCTTGGTATTTTAGCATCCCTGCAGTTTACAAAAGCTCAGGTCATTTCATCGAAAAAATGGGCAGATCTCTTTTCCTATAATAATGTCTTGGCCATGAAGGAAGACAATGGAAAAATAATAGCTGCCACCGAAAACGGGATCTTCTATTATACAATATCAACAGGAGAAATTACGAAGTTATCTAAGGTCAACGGTCTTCATAATGTAGGAATCACTGCATTTGATTATGATCCAAAAAGTAAGATAGGAGTTATTGGCTATGAAAATGGCTCTATGGATGTCATTACTCCTAATGAAATCAAATATATTGTTGATATTCCTATTGCTGCAGGCTATAACGGAAACAAAAAAATCAACCATATCTCCATTACAGGAGACCAGGCTGTAATTTCAGTAGGTTATGGGGTTTCCATATTTAATATCAAGAAGAAAGAATTTGGTGACTCATCATTTTTCTTAAGTGCGGGTGTTTATGAGGCAAGTAACGAAGCTACCATATTTGGGAACAAAGTATATTCTGTAACAAACACAGGTCTAAAAAGCCATGAGCTGAATACTACTTTTCCTGTATTTTCTACTTGGACCACAGAAATTCCCGGAGCATTTAAACATATTGATTCTGAATCTGAATTGGTATTTTCATCGGCTACTGCGGCTTTCATCTATAATAATGGTACTCCCATGCAGCTTCCTACCAATTTCGGAAGTATCAATGATGTAGTTGTAAGTTCTAACAATATCGTAGTTACTGACAGCAGGGTATATACTTTTGGAATCAATGGAACTTATTCTAACGCCGTAGATTTTGGTGAAAAATGTAATACATCCATTATTGCCAACGGAAAAGTATTTGGAGGAACTATCCTATCTGGAATAAAAGACGAGGGGAATACAACTTATAAACCATCCGGTCCTTATTTCAATTTTGCACATAAGATAAATCTTTACGATAATAATCAACTTCTTGTATCCAGTGGAGCAAGAGCTGACAGATATAATTTCCCGGTAGAGAACCCTAAAAGGCCTGGTTTCTATTACTTTAATGGTACAGAATGGATCTATTCATCCTATTTTAGTAAGTATACAGGAAAAATCAATGTATTAGATGCCATAATAAACCCGCTTGATAATAATGAAGTATTTTTCACCAATTATACTATTTTCGATCAGGGAGTTTATAAAATGAAGTACAATGCAAGCAATAAAGATTTTGAATTTGTAAAGTACTATAATATTCAAGCTCCAGACTTTGCCAGACGTGCTGTGGGTATTACTACAGACTCTAAAAATAATATTTTTGTATCGATTGCCTATGTAGAAAGTGGTGCCCCCATTCTAGCCATCTATGACAAAGCTAAAGATGATTTTATCACTAAAGAGCTCTCTTTTAAAACTTTGGGAATACAGAAGCCAATCGTTTACGAAAACATGTTATGGATACCCTTATCCAGAGCTAATGCTTTCTGGGTATGTGACTATAAGGATGCCCTTAATATTTCTGATGACAATGATTATATTTTAAAAGAATCAAACGGATTTGCTGGAAACTCCAATGGAACAATATCTGTTGCCATTGATAAATCTGGTGATGCATGGATTGGTACAGACAGTGGCTTAAGGATATTATCTAATGCAACCTCAGAAATTAAAACCCCTGAGCCTAAAGTTAATCCTATAATAATAGAGCAAAACGGCTTGGGAGAAGAACTTTTCAGAGATTCTCAAATTTTACAGGTTGAAGTAGATGCCGGAGATTACAAATGGGTTTCCGTAGAAGGGGGAGGTGTTTATTATTTATCATCTGACGGTCAAAAGACCATAAAACACTTTACAATGGAAAATTCTCCTCTTCCTACCAATAGTGTTACAGATATAAAAGTAGATAAAAAGACCGGTAAAGTATATTTTGTAACCTATAGTGGTATTGTAACCTATCAGGGGGATGTTTCTGATGTGAATGCTAATTTCGGCGACGTTGTGGTTTACCCTAACCCTGTTGTTTATTCTAATTTCAAGGGAAAAGTTACCATTAAAGGTTTAGCAGAAAAAACAAACATAAGAATCACTGATGCTGCAGGAAATGTGGTACACTCCGCCGTGGCACGAGGAGGATATTATGAATGGGATCTTAATAACCATAAAGGAGCCCGGGTTGCATCAGGAATTTATTTTGTACTGATGACCAATGAGGATGGCTCTGATAAAGCTACAGCCAAAATAGGAGTGGTTAATTAATGAATTCACAAAACGGTTTTTTACTATCATTCATCAAGTATGGAGAAAATGATGCTGTACTGCATTGTTTTACAGAAGAGGATGGTTTTCAGACCTATTTCCTAAAAGGAATATATTCCAAAAGAAATAAAAAGAAAGCCCTCCTACAACCATTGAATAAACTTACCTTTTCTATCAATCCTGTAAGAGGAAATGGAATACAGTCAATTTCAAAATTTGAGCTGGTGAAAAACTGTGATGTTGATGCAGATATAAGAGCAAATACCGTTATATTTTTTATTTCAGACTTTCTGAACCAAATTCTTAAGCTTGAAAATAAAAACCAAAATATTTTTCTTAGCATCGAAAGATTCATTGAGGAGCTGGAAAATAAAAACTACCAGTCACACTTGCTTTTTTTAATGGTAATATTAAAAATTCAGGGTGTTGCTCCTTTAATCAATGATGGTGGTTTTCTAGATCCGGAAACAGGAACATTCTCCACTACTCCCACCCATCAATTGTTTGGTGAAGAGATTTCAATGATATGGAAAAATGTGCTTTGTACTGAGAATCTTTACGCAACAAAGATTCATTCTTCCCTAAGAAAAGATTTTCTGGATAGTCTTTTAGTATATTATCATTATCATATCTCTGACTTTAAAAATCCAATGTCATTAGAAGTTATACAACAGATATTTGAATAGATTAAAGAGAATAATAAACTGATTATTCTTTTATTCAACTTTTTTATGCATCAGGTATTGAGGGCCGCTTCTTCCAATTCTGGTTTTTCCATCATAAATATATCCTGCCTTAAGGTAAATATGATAAGCTAATTCATTTTTCTGGTTGACGGCCAAGACAATCTCATTACAATCCTTAAAATACGCTCTCACAAAGGTATCCACCTGCATCATGGCCCTCTTCCCCACTCCTTTTCCCTGCATTTCAGGGTTTACCGATAGAGACCTTACCAAAACAGAGTTTTCGTTATCCGTTAGCTCAAATTTATCATTTCCAAAATCAAGAACAAAAAAACCTACAGGCGTTTCATCCTCCAGAATCGTAATGGGGAATGCATCATTATCATCCCTTTTTTCAATATTTTGTAAAGCCTGCTCCGCCGTAGCTGTAAAGCGTGACTGAGTTTCATCCAAACTATAACTAACCTTTGAAAGGTCTTCTTGCTTAAAGAATTCTAACCTGATCATAATTAGTGATGATAAATATCTTCATACATTACTCCGGCACGTATTTCTACAGGAAGCTTATTTTCTTCCGGAACAATGGGACAATTGTAATCATAGGCATTATAAGCGCAAAACGGCTGATAGGACTGATTAAAATCCAAAAGAATAGTATTTCCTTTCGGGATTTTCAGGTCCATGTATTTTCCGCCACCATAGGTTTCCTTTTCATTGGTAGCATCTCTAAATGGAAGAAAAAGATAATCTTTATATTTTTCCTGCTTAATCAGGTCCAGGCTTTGGTATAAAGTTAAAGTATAAGGTTTTCCATCCAATTCAAAGGTTGCTTTTCCATACTCCTTGTAAGATTTTGTTTTACCTGAAGAAGTGGGAAGCTCAAAAGGCTTGGACCTTTTCGTTTTAACAAACTTTGCAGTCACTCTATATCTCATCTCAAATGGAAAGAACGGGTGCCCTTTAAAGTTTTTAAAATTATCCCCACGTAAAGGCGTCGTCTTAGGATCCAGATATTCAGTATCAAGATCTTTCTGAAATTTCTTAACATCCATCACTTCCTGCGAGACCATTTTTTGAGAAAATGCCAATAAAGGAAGAAGGAAGAAGATCACTATATATTTTTTCATGAATTTTTAAATTATAAGTAAAACTATGAATTTTTCAGGGGATCAAAAGTTAAAATTGTAATAAAAAAGCACAATCTGTTTTAAATAAAACAAATTCACTTTGATCTAGCATACTTTTTGAAAACCAAAGCCCATGAACAGAAAGGAATTCATCAAGACAAGTGTACTGGCTATTTCCGGTTTTTATTTTCTTCAATCCAATCTTTTTCAGGCTGCGGAGCGAAAAACAAATGCCATAAAAGAAATTGTGGAAGCTCCTATCATTATCATTGGAAGTGGCTATGGAGGTGCGGTTTCTGCCTTACGACTTTGTGAGGCCGGAAAAAAAGTTGTCCTATTGGAAATGGGTCTTAACTGGGAGAAAGCAGGAATTCCATTTTCAAATCTTTTAAAACCCGGGAAAAGCTCAGCATGGCTAAAAAAGAAAACCATTGCTCCTTTCATGAATATCTTTTCTTTAACTCCTTTCACCGGAACACTTGACCGATTGTACTTCGATAATATCAATATCTGGGTGGGAAGAGGTGTTGGTGGTGGCTCATTGGTAAATGGAGGTATGGCCGTAACTCCTAAAGAAGATTACTTTAAAGAAGTTTTCCCCAATCTGGATACTGAAAGATTTTACAATCATTATTTTCCTTTGGTACGGGAAGAACTCAAGGTGAATGTTATTGATGAGCAATTCTTAAAAGATTGTCCTTATTATAAATTTACAAGAGTAGGTGAAGAAGAAGCTCATAAAGCCGGTTTTAAAACGATGCGGGTTCCTAATGTATATGATTTTAAGTACATGGAAAAAGAATTCCGTAATGAAGTTCCCCGCTCCGCCCTGAATACAGAGGTGATTTATGGGAATAACCATGGCAAAAACAGTTTAGATAAAACTTACCTTAAAAAAGCGCTGGACACCGGAAACCTTGAAATCCTTGATCTGCATAAAGTTGATCATATTAAGCTTAATGATGATAAAAGCTATACATTAAATGCTCAGCAAATTGACACATCCGGAAATGTAATCACTAACAAAGTTTTTCAATGTAAAAAATTGATTCTTTCAGCAGGAACCATGGGAACCTTAGAGCTTCTTCTTCGGTCCCATGTTGTAAATAATCTTCCTATTCACGAGAAAGTAGGAAAAAACTGGGGCAACAATGGTAATTTCATGACCGGAAGAAACTGGGTAAAACCCTTATCTGGAGGAACAGGCTCCAAACAATCCACAATTCCTGTGGGCGGAATTGATAATTGGGATGATAAGGAACATCCTTTTTTCACAGAAATAGCCCCTCTACCGATGGGAATGGATGTTGCAACAGCCTTATATCTGTTAATTAACAGAGTGGACAAAAAGGGAGAAATCACGTATGATAAAGCCAACCAAATGTTGAAATTGAATTGGGATGAGAGCCATACAGTTAAAATGAGAGAAAATGCCAAATACTTTGTCAGAAAAATGAATAAGGCCAATGGTGGTACCAGAAGTCACTTTCTTTTCAATAATGGTTTTGGAGCAGATATTTGCTATCATCCACTTGGCGGATGTGTATTGGGTGAAGCTACCAATGAATTTGGAAAGCTAAGAGATCTTGATCATCTGTATGTTTTGGATGGATCGCTTATTCCAGGAACAATTGGAGTTAATCCATTCGTAACTATTACTGCCATTGCAGAGTATTGTATTGAAAATCTGATTAAACAGAATGAATTTGCCTAAGGCTAGGGCATTATTTGCACTTCAGTAAGATAGTTTCTTATATCTTTTTCAAGTTGGGCAGGATAGGTAAAATTGAGTTTCTCGGCTAAGTCGGCTCCCAGTTCATGCACAAGATCTGCACAAGCAAACAAGGCAGTCCAATTTTCGTTAATATCACTTCCAGAAAAGGTACTCTCTACTCTATCCCACAAATCAGCAGAAAGATATTTTTTAAATAATCTGCCATGTTTATTGGTGGTGATATTATTCCAGCCATGGAAACTTGCAATATACCATTCTATTAAGGGAACCAGGTAATCTGACCGTAAGATATTTTCAGACATAAATTTAGCATAAAAAATATCCCCCCGTTTAAGGCATTTAGCCACGTAAGTTGTATCCCACCAAAAGTCATTAAGCAACTGCTTAAAATCCTGCTCGGTAGGTTTATGAATCATAACGGATTGATAGGTTGGAGATTTCAAGTCTATAGTTAAATTATCTTTATCAACCAAAACCTTATATCCAAGGTCCCAATCTTCCGGAAGTGTTTCCTCTTTAACTTCCTCACAAAAGTCTGATACCTGATAAAGCTTAAAATCAACCTTTACATGGTCTTTATACAACACCATTTTCATGGCATGTTTTCCATCAAAGACAGTATCATTTTCCTCTATCATGGAAATAGGTTCTCCAAAAAGCCTGATCCATTCATGATTAACTTCATAAGCATTTCTGTTCTCAAAGACCAGTTCCACATCAAGGTCACTAAAGTTATCCACAGGAGCATAAGGGTTTACCAATGAACTTGTCAGAAGAACAGTACGAATATCCTGATTCTCCTCGGCCCATTGGATGATCTGTTCTAGCTTTTCTTCTCTTATTTTCATGGTTCAATAGGATTCTAATATTTTTACACGATAAACGTCAGAAGAATTTCTTTTAATTGATTCCACAAAAAAACCTCCCTCTTCAGGAATAACTTCCTTTAGATCAAAGCTTTTACAGTCTTTCGGAAGTCCCGAAAATATAAGAGTAAACCAAAAATCTTTCATAAACGGAACTGTTGTCCAATAGGGAGAAATTGAAATATTCTCCGCATGAATCATTTTGCTTCTATGCTCAGACTGGTTATCAAAAAGATAGGTTGAATGCCAAATCCTGATCAAGTTTCCTAAAAATGGCGATGCCGGAAAACAACAATGTACAATCACCTGCTTCTCTTCTTCTATTTTTGCCTGAAGAGATTCCAGGAGTTCCTTTGCAATAACCGGCTTAATAATGACTTCTTCCACCTTTTTATAAGTAATAAATAATGAGCAATGGATAAGTACCTTATTCGTTGCTCATTATTGTTGTTAGTATTCTAATTCTAGTTTTTCTTTTGTATAATTTCTTACTTTTTCAGTAAGTTCAGGGTTCTCTGCCAACTTTTGTCCGTACGACGGAACCATTTCAAGCAACTTGCCTTTCCATTCTCCATTCAGTTTCTCAGGGAAACATTTTTCAAGAACATCCAGCATTGCATATACTGCTGTTGAAGCCCCTGGTGATGCTCCCAGTAAAGAGGCGATAGTACCGCTTTTGTTAACCACTACTTCAGTTCCGAATTCCAACTTACCTCCTTCTTTTTCATCTTTTTTGATGACCTGAACTCTCTGTCCTGCTACTTTCAATTCCCAATCGTCTTCCTTGGCATCTTTAATAAATTCTCTTAAATGCTGCATTCTTTGAGACTTAGTCATAGCCACCTGCTGAATAAGATATTTAGTCAGAGGAATATTATGCCACCATGCACCAAATAAAGATTTCAAATTTTTAGTATTCACACTTTCAGGTAAATCAAGATAACTCCCTTCTTTCAGGAATTTTGTAGAAAACCCAGCAAAAGGTCCGAAAAGAAGCGCTTTTTTACCATCAATAATTCTAAGATCAAGATGAGGAACTGACATTGGTGGAGCATCCACGGTTGCCTGTGTATATACTTTAGCCTGATGCTTCTCTACCAGCTCCTGGTTATGAGTTACCAACCATTGTCCCGAAACAGGAAAACCTCCATATCCTTCACTCTCTTTAATATCTGAACTATCCAACAACTGAAGTGCATATCCTCCGGCTCCGATGAATACAAAGTCTGCGGTAACTTCTTGTTTGTGATTATTAATTCTGTCTTTCACTTTCATTTCCCATTTCCCATTTTCTTTTGGATCAATATCCTTCACTTCATGGTATAGAAAAACCTCAACATTAGAGTCCTCCAGCAGGTGTCTGCCCATTTTTCTGGTCAATGTCCCGAAGTTCACATCCGTTCCCATATCCATTTTGGTAGCGGCCATTACTTCAGACTTGTTTCTTTTACTCATCACCAAAGGAATCCATTCTCTCAGCTTCTCATGATCTGAAGAAAATTCCATTCCTGAAAAAAGAACAGATTCAGCCATTTTATCATGACGTTTTCTAAGAAATTCAGCATCTTTTTCTCCAAAGACCAAGCTCATATGCGGACAAGAGTTGATAAAATCTTTTGGTTCCTGAATATAACCCTTACTCAGCAAATATGCCCAAAACTGTTTTGAAATTTCAAACTGCTCTGCAATGCTTTCTGCTTTTTTAATATCGATACTTCCGTCAGGTTTCTCAGGCGTATAATTTAGCTCACAAAATGCGGAGTGCCCTGTTCCGGCGTTGTTCCATGCAGCTGTACTTTCTTTAGCAAATCTTCCCAGCCTTTCGAAGATGGCAATTTCAAGATTTGGATCAAATTCATGGAGCAGCGTTGCTAGCGTTGCACTCATAATTCCGCCCCCTATCAGTACAACGTCGTATTTAGGTTTCGGTGTTCTGCTTGTAAGCGATTGTGACATAATTTTAAATTTTACTTCAAATTTCGGGAAAAGTTTTAAAAAGAGGAACGCGTTTAACGATTTTAACACGTTATTTTTTCCGGCAAAAACACTTCTTTAGTATCCAACAAAAAGCCATCGAAATTTTCAATAAAGCATCATTGAAATGATTGATGACATATAATATTATTTAAAAAATGTCAAAAACAAATACTTTTTAATTGATTGAATTACAATTGATTAAAAAGTATTTTCGAATGTATATTTTATAGAAATTTTTCCAGGGAAGTTATTTTATAAAACTAACAGCTCCTACAACCATCATACAAAAATTTGAATTTGATACAGGAAACGGATTTACAGCAAGTAATCTTAACATAAGATCATCTTTAGCGCTTTTGATTACCAAAATGAGCCAATAAAAAAACTTAAGCACTAAAGTGCTTAAGTTTGGTTTTACAATATTTTGAAAATAAGGCTTTAGTGATTAAAGCCTTATTTTTTTAGTTCAGTTTTGCTGTTAATTTTTTAAATTGCTTCTCAGCACTTTTACCCTCATAAAGAATGGCATATACCGTATCAATAATTGGTAGTTTAAGATTCTTTTGCTTTGCTGTTTTGTAGATTGAATCTGCCGCATAATATCCCTCTGCCACCATATTCATCGACTGAATTGCAGATTTAACAGTATATCCTTTTCCGATGAGGTTCCCAAGATTTCTGTTTCTTGAGAACAATGAGTAAGCTGTTACTAAAAGATCTCCCAGATAGGCACTTTCATTTACATCTCTTGGTGCTTCATAGATTGCTTCCAGGAATGTTTCCATCTCACGGATTGCATTGGAAACAAAGACTGCTGTAAAGTTATCTCCATATCCCAAACCACTTGCTATTCCTGCTCCAATTGCAAAAATATTTTTAAGAATGGCACTATATTCATTTCCAAGAATATCTTTACTGGTTTGTACTTTGATAAAATCTGAACTGAAGACTTCCTCCAATTTTTCTGCAACTTCATCTTCCACAGTAGCAATTGTAAGGTATGAAAGTCTTTCCATAGCCACTTCTTCTGCATGACACGGACCTGCAATAACGGCCTGATTTCTGAAACCAATTTTAAATTCATCACGCAGGTAATGGGCAACCACATCATTAACCTTAGGGATAATTCCTTTAATTGCTGAAATAAATATTTTATCAGAATAATCGCAGGTCATTTTATCCATGGTATCAGACAGGTAGATGGACGGTGTTGCCAAAACAATGACATCACAGGCAGAAACCAATTCATTGATATCCGTTGTCAGCTTTAAACTTTTAAGATTAAAAGTAGCAGCGGTAAGGTAAGTGGGGTTATGTCCACGAAGTTCAATTGCTCCTTTTACGAACTCACTTCTTACGCACCAATGCACTACTTTACAGTTTTCAACAAGCATTTTTACGATAGCAGTTGCAAAACTTCCGCTTCCTACTACCCCTACAGAAATGTCTTTTTTCGTCTTTTTTGGATTCGAAGATTCTGAATTTGTTTTCTTTTTAGCCATAATTGGATTGTGAACTGCAAATATATTAAACAAAGATTTAACGAGGTGCCTAAAGCCATGACAAAAACCATTTTCTGAAAAAAATAACATCTCAACACAATTAAATAACTAATTCAACGTTAGATACAGAAAAAACTGAATTTTAGTTAAGAATAACCCTCAAAACTTATTTTTAATTAAATTTGCAGCTTCAAAACCGTTTTAAATAATTCTAAGAAAGGAAATATGAAAAAATTTCTAAACAGCAAGAAGAACGTAAACATTCTCCTGGGAGGACTTTTGCTAGTAGTTTTTGCACAAGGAGTCTTTATTGCAAAGCTCTTCTCTGAAAGGGATGACAAAAATTATGAAGTAAACCTTGTAAAAATAAACACTGAAAAAGACAGTGTAGATTATCTAAAGATGAAAACAGATCTTACCCTGGTAGATGAAACTGTTGGTCAACTTAATTCTTTCCTTAAATCTAAGGACATCTCTAATGAAAAGCTAATGATGCTTGATCAGGACAGCATTGCCAATTCTATTTATCTTTCCAAGCAAGCCAACCGATACAGCCAGTATCTGATGGATCTACAAAAAAAACTGATGCAGGTTCCTTTGGGAATGCCAACAGACGGATATATCTCCTCTAATTTTGGAGTAAGAAAAAATCCTATCCCATTCCGAACGGTTTATGCATCTGTAAAAACTGGTACTGCAACGAAAACAAATGCAGCGGCTCCAACTGCACCTAAACCGGAAGTAAAAGCTGAACCTGTTGAAAAAATTGTTGAACTTACCGACAGCTATGGAAATAAAAGAGAAGTAAAGGTAATGGTAACTCCAAAAGCAGCTCCAGTTGCATCTGCTTCCAGCACTTCTAGCTCTACCGTAAAAACGGTTGCCGGTACTACAACTTCCAAGGCTGCTCCAGTTGAAAAAAATAATCCACCTGCTGAAGCAGATCAGATGCAGTTCCATAAAGGATTGGATATTGCTGTAGCTTTTGGCTCTGATGTAAGAGCTGCCGCTGCGGGAACAATCATTTTCTCCGGACAAAAAGGAGGCTACGGCAATTGTGTCATTGTTTCTCATGGAAATGGATTAGCCACTCTTTACGGACATTTATCACAACTTGTTTCCAAAGTAAATGATAAGGTAAAAGTAGGCCAGGTAATCGCAAAATCCGGAAACTCCGGCCGCTCTACGGGTCCTCACCTCCACTATGAAGTACATAAGAACAATACTCCGGTGAATCCGAGGTTGTTTATGAATCTATAACATAAAATAGGCTGTCTCATTGTTAAGGCAGCCTATTTTATTCTCTTGCAGATTGTATGTTAAAATATTTTTTATTTTAGAATATTGAGTGCTCCTTTCGGATGGGTAAATGTTCCATCAGGACCTGCAATACTAGAATATACTATATTCTTGTTGTAATCCTCAATATGAGTAACATTGAAGCCTAAGTGAGGTTCGTGCCAATATACCATAAACACATTCTTTGCCACTTCCACTGCTGTATACTCTACTGTATCTGTACTATTTTTTGAACTTCCTGCCGTTCCAGTAAAGGTCATTGTTTTGTTATCTTTAAAATCCAAAAGGAATTTTACTGCTCCAAAATCAACTTCTACTTTTTTGCCAATTGCTGGATAAGGTGATTTTAAATCCCAGTCCATTTCTCCAAGAAATACCTTTACTCCCATTCCCAATTCATCTTTTCCGGGAAGATTAGGGTATTGTTTCACCATAAAATCTACAATTGCAGGTGAGGTTTTATTTTCTGTAACGGCTTTTTTATAGTTTTCAAGGTAACCTTTTACAAAATCTAAAGATTTGGGAGACAGAGATTGTTTTGCAAAATGTGAAGGAACCACCTGTTCAGGTTTTAAGATCTTCATTGCATCAATTTGCCCAATCCATTGGTCAATCGCCTTTGCATTCTGAGTATCGGCCATCCAAAGATGTGAGTCTACAGAAACTGAAATCCCTCCTGCCACTGTTTTGATAGATGGAATCCAAAGAAAGCTGTGTGCTGGATCATCAGAATTTTGCTTAATCTCAATTTTATTTCCCTCAAGATCAGGAATGGCAGTTACTGCTTCCGGAATAATAATTTCTGATGGTGCGTCTGCTTTCAACTGTGGTTTCCAAACAGCCAGTTTATCATCCTTTGAAGCAGAAATAAGATAAGCTGTTTGTGCTGTAGAAATAATTCTTACGTTTGGAAATGCTTTTTTAATCACATCCAGTCCAAAATAGAAATCAGGATCGCTATGAGAAATAAAAACAATTTTCAGGTTTTTCCCTGTTGCTTTTATTTCTTTTACCAACTGTTCTGCATATTGCTTCTGAAACTGAGCATCAATAAGCATAGCATCTTTATCTCCATAAATAAGGGTAGAAGTAATTGGAAAAATAGCCTTGGTTCCAGGGTTATACACTTTCACCTTAAGGTTACCTGCAAATATGCTTATAAACCCTAAAATAGTGATGAGTGATAATAATTTTCTTTTTAACATTCTTGTTCTTTTAAATTAATAAGCTGCGGTAAAACGTTCACGGATATGGTTATTCTGCTCTAGTTCGTCAACCAAAACTACTGCTACATCTTCCACTGAAAGACGGCTTCTTCCATTTTCATCAAACACCGGTGTTTCTAATGAAGTTCTGTATTGTGCTGTTCTTGCACCTACATTAGCCTGGTTCATTTCCACCGCAGGGCTGAAGAAAGTCCAATCCAATGTATTGTTTTCCTTGATCTTGTTTAAATAATCTCTTGCTGCAGTTGCTCCAGGTTTGTAAGCATCCGGGAAGTCCGGTGTATCTACAATCTGTACATTATCCGGTGTATAAAGGCTTCCTGCACCTCCTACTATGATTAATCTTTTTACCCCTGATGTTTCTACAGCTTTTTCAATGTTTTCAGAACCGTTCAAAAAGTCATTGTAAAGATTAGGATTTGTCCATCCTGCATTGAAAGCACTGATGACAGCATCACTTCCTTTTAAAGCATCTGCTAATTCTGTTACATTGTTTACATCAACACTTTTTGCGGTTACATTGTCTTGTGTCTGTACCTTAGATGCATCTCTTACTAAAGCTTCTACGGCATACCCTCTTTGTGATAATTCTTTTACGATGTGTGATCCTACAAATCCGGTTGCACCGATTACTGCTACTTTTTTCATAATGTTTTATTTTTAAAATTAAATTGTAATAAATATTGTTACATTTATGGTTAAAAAAATTTTATTCGAACTGATCCGCGAATTCCTGCAATGACTTATCTCCTAAAAATTTAATTACCAATTGATCTGTTTCTTCAAATAATGTATTTAAATGAGTATTAATTTCTTTTCCAACGCTGCAGGCAGGATTAGGATTCTGATTTTTCTTTCCTAAAACCTCTGTATTCTTTACCGCTCTATAAATCTCGGAAATAGTAATTACTTCAGCACTCTTTGCCAGTTGAGTTCCTCCAACTTTTCCTTGTCTGCTAATAATCATTCCTGCTTCTCTCAATACACTGATCTCCTTACGAACAATAACAGCGTTTACATTGATACTACCAGCAATCCATTCAGAAGTGAGCCATTCCTGAGGACTTTTTGCCAATAAGGTCATGATATGTACTGCCGTAGCAAATCTTGTATTATTCATTGTAATTACATTGCAAAGGTAAACAATTTTTTAAATGTAACAAATATTATTACAGTTATTTTTTTCTTAAAGGATTAATTTATCCAAATCCAGCAGTAAATAATTGATGTTTTGATTGATCGTTCTTGTTGCAGACTGCATCTGATTAAGCATTGCAGCTCTATTGTGAAGATCATCTGCCCTATAAAAACCACCATCACTAAAAATAACAGATTGATCAGCCTTATTATTATCATCGTCAAATTGATAATGAAGCCATCTTTCTTTCATATTTCCGATAATGGAACGTTCTTCCCTATTGGAAAACTTTTTTTCTGTATACATATACCAGATAAATGGGGGGAAGTTTGGAGACTCCAGTTTTTCTCTCCAAATATCCCTCAAAAGATTTCTTTGATGAATGAATTCCACTTTTTTTCCTTTTGGATTAAGTGTTGCCAAACCAAATCCTGCTCCCAATACCCCACCACTGATATCAATGGCATTACTCCAGCCTTCATCTTTTACAATTCCGCCGGCTATGGAAGCTGCTGCCCCCGCAATGATTGAGTATAAGATCAGTTTATTGTTTCTTGAAGAATTAAGATTATCTACGTAGTTTCCTATTTGGGCTACCCTTTCTCCTTCGCAATCAAATTCTGCAGCCACTGCATCCAGTTCTGTCAGGGCAATGGTTATTTTGCTATTTATCTTAGTCTTTAGCTGCAAAACTTTAACTTGAGAAGCCAAGGATGAATCTTTTTTAAGATCCATGATGTCATGAACCTCATCTAAATTATCCAGAGCATTTAGAATGAGAATGCTTTGGTCAGAGAACATCGCTTTCAATTCCTTATTGGCCAGTAAGATAGAATCAGAATTATGAGAGGGTACTCTGTTGCTGTAGTTATATTTAAAAGGAGCCTTACAGTAACTATCTTTAAGGGTTAATATATTCTGTTGGATCATCTGATTCTTCTTGGAAACACAAGAAGTAAGCAGACCGAGAACAATAAAAAGATAAAAAAGTTTTTTCATTCAATCTATTTTTGTGTGTCGTTGGGAAATTATTTAAAAAACTGTCAATCTGCTGCATTACAATTTACAATACGAATATAGTACAAATAAAAAAATTTACCTGAATTCAGGTAAATTTTTAATCTATTTTTAAATCGGATTATTTAATTTCTAACAATTCCACTTCAAAAACAAGCGTACTGTTTGGGCCTATTTCCTTGCTGATCTCCTGATCACCATAAGCTAAGTGCGGAGGAATAATTAATCTCCACTTGCTCCCAACAGACATTAACTGAAGAGCTTCAGTCCATCCGCTAATAACTCTGTTTAAAGGAAAAGCTGCTGGTGTTCCTCTTTTTACAGAACTATCAAAAACCTTACCTGAGATAGTAGTTCCATGATAGTGGCATTTTACGGTAGATTTAGGTCCTGGTTTTGCCCCATCACCTTCAGTGATGATTTCGTATTGTAAGCCGCTAGGCAATTGCACAACGCTTTCTCTCTTACCATACTCTTCCATATATTCCTTACCATCGTTAAGGTTCTTTTCTGCTAATTCTTTTTTACGTTTAAATAACATATCTGCTACTCCCATATTATAATTTTTTACAAAGATAAGATTTGTTACCGGAAGTAAGAAGTAAGAAATAGGAAGTACTAATATTCAATTACTTAAATATTCATTTCTTTTAAATAAAGCATTCATCACATGTTCAATTTAGTATTTCCCGTTCTTCTTTTAACAAAATTCAAACAATTGTAATAATCTCTTAACACAGATTCCAAAACTTGGTGTTATAATTGAATTTAAAAACTAAATGCCAAATCCACTAAAATATACCAAGAAGTTCGATGAACTTAATGAAGAGGAAAAAATGCTTCTGGAAATCAATAAAAAATCTATTGCAGATTTTGTTGAACAATCCTCTTCTATAAGTGACGTTAACTATGCTACCAGAAATGCTCATGCAAAAACCTATGCAGTAGCAAAGGGAACCTTTTGGATAGATCCGGGAATTCCGGAATCATTACACCCATTTTTTGATAGGGAAAAGTTTGATCTGACGATCAGGTTTTCCAATGCTCAATTGAAAATTAAAAACTCCAAAAAGGATCTTCCGGCCTATGGATTTGCTGTACAGATCCGGGATGAGAATAATAATTTACTTTCCAATTATCCGTTGGTCAATTTTCCATTATTCCCTGTTAATTCCGTTTCTACTTTTTTAAAACTATTTACTGCCATTAATCACTTTTATATCAAAAAATGGAGCAGTCTATTTCCTCTGATTACCCAAATAGTTAAAGTATTTCCATCTGTTTTAACGGGTTCTTTTATCAAAAATGGAATAAAACTGATCAGTAAAAAGAATGATTTTATCCTATCTTTTGATTATCATTCTGTAGGAGCTTATCGTTTGGGAGATCATATGATGAAAATAAAACTAAGCCCAAAGTCTGTAGATAAAAATATAGGTAAAAAAGAAAACACAAAAAAGGCCTTAAAAAATTTTTTCCATGACAATAATTTCACGGCTGATGTGTTGATTCAGCTTTGTTATGATTTGAAAGAGCAGCCTATTAATAAATTGAATGTTGAATGGAAAAATTCGCCTTTCATTAAAATCGGTGAAGTAAAAATAAATAAGGGCTCTTTACTGGATCCTCGTGACTGCAGTAATGAGCTTCTTTCGTTTAATCCGTTTGAAAGTAAGGCTATTTTTCAACCTGTTGGAAAGATACAGAAGCTTCGTGATGAAGCCTATAAAGTATCTGTGCAGACAAGAAGAAAGATTAATAAGTTACTACACGGGAAAAAAAGTGAATTGTAAACTTTAAACCTGTTACCTATTAAGAATAACCATAAAAAAGACTGTCATTACAACAGTCTTTACTCCTTTATTTGAATATCCGGTCTTCTTCTTTGATAGCCAAATCATTGATGCTTGCATATCTTTTTGCCATCAATCCATTTTCGTCAAATTCCCAGTTCTCGTTTCCATAGGCTCTGAACCAGGTTCCGTCTTTTGTTTGATATTCATACTCAAAGCGAACAGCAATGCGATTATCGGTGTGTGCCCAATATTCTTTTTTAAGCTTATAATGAAGTTCTTTTCCCCACTTTTTTTGAAGAAAGCCAACAATCTCTTCTCTTCCATTAACAAATGTATCTCTGTTTCTCCATTCACTATTGATGGTATATGCTTTCGAGATCTTTTCAGGATCCTGACTGTTCCAGGCGTCTTCTGCTATTTGGATCTTTTCCTTTGCCGTTTCAAGCGTAAAAGGAGGAAGCGGATGTTTCTGTTCCATAATTTATTGTATTAAATTGGTGACTATTTTTCTTGATTTTTCAATTAATTCATTGGATTTAAAAAGCTGGCTTTCTATGATACTACTTTCAAAAAGCATGTATATATGATCGGAAATCTGCTCATCTTTCAATATTTCTAAAAAATAGCTTCTAAGGTCAGCTTTATGGGATTGGATCACATTTAGAATTTTAATGTTATCACCAGGAATTTCTGATAAGATATTTAGGAAACTACAACCTCTAAAGTTTTCTTTTTCATTCATATAAATAAGAAATTCAAAAGCTTTGATGATCTTAGATTTTGGATCTTTTTCTTTTTCTAAAAAGCTATTGAGTTCACTAAACCAATATTCATGTCTCACTTTTAAAAATTCTACGCACAAATCTTCCTTGGATTTAAAATGCTGATAGAAACTTGCTCTGGCTACTTCTGCTTCGGAAATGATCTGGTTGATTCCTGTAGAGTTATACCCCTGTCTGGCAAATAGCTGGAATGTGGTTTCTATGATTCTTTCTCTTGGAGGTTTCATATTGCTTTTATTTTCTGGAACAAATGTATGAAAAAAATTAAAGAACAGACTGATCTGTCTGTTTTATTTTTGATGAGAGTTTTGGAAAACGCAAAGACGCTATTTTTATAAACTCTGAGTATTAAAGACGCAAGGATTTTATCTTCGATAAAATTAATACTGTAAACTATGATTCTTGATAAAGCTGGCGGTTAAGAAAGAATACTGCTAAAAATCTTCGATCTTCCTGCGTCTAAAAAAATAAAATGTTTATTCTCTTTGTGCATAACGTTTTCCAACAAGAATCTTTGTAAACAAAAAAGCCTCCGGAATTTAATTCCGGAGGCTTTTTTTATATATTTTAAATAGGATTATTTTTCTTCCAACTCTTCTTTCTTATCCTCTTCTTTTTCAGGGAAAATAATAGATAAAAGAACCGAGATTACTAATACTCCTCCTACAATCCCTAAGGAAACAGGTGAAGAGATATGAATCCAAGGGGCAATAAGCATTTTAACTCCAATGAATGACAGGATAATAGCTAAGCCATATGGAAGTTTGCTGAACATGTGAATAAAGTTCGCCAATAGGAAATACAATGATCTAAGTCCTAAAATCGCAAAGATATTTGATGTATAAAGAATGAACGGGTCATTTGAGATTGCAAAGATCGCAGGGATAGAGTCTACTGCAAAAAGAACGTCTGTAAATTCGATAACACCCACCACTACCAAAAGAGGGGTTGCCATTTTGATACCGTTTTGAATAGTGAAGAACTTATCTCCATCATAGTTATCTGAAACTTTCCAGAAGCTTTTAATCAATCTCGCTCCGGCTGTATTGCTGTAATCTTCGTCTTCATCATCGCCACCATCTCCCCATGATTTGATTCCTGCATATACAAGGAATAAACCGAACAGAGCCATTACTACATTAATTTTCACTGCTTCTCCGAAGATGTTCATTTCAGGAAGATAAGTAAGGTTAATAAGTCCTACTCCGGCAAAAATAAATATTGCTCTGAAGATCAATGCACCAATGATTCCCCAGAAAAGGACCTTATGGTGGAGAAATTTCGGAACCTTAAAGAACCCGAAAACAAGGATAAATACGAAGAGGTTATCCACAGAAAGAGCTTTCTCAATCCAGTAGGCAGCCTGATACTGTGTAAATTTCTCTATTGCCAATGCATGACTTTCAGGGGTTCCGTCTGTATTGAAAACCCAATACACGACTCCTGAAAATACCATTGAAAGTGAGATCCACACGATAGACCAAATGGTAGCCTCCTTGGAAGATACTTCATGACTTTTTTTGTTGAAAACTCCTAAGTCCAGGAGTAGCATGATAACCACTGTTATCGCAAATCCCCACACCAGGCCAGGGTGCAGTTCTAAAATACTTTGATGTTCCACTTGAGTTATGTTATTATATGATAAAAGCAATAGATGTACTGAGTACAAATATTGCTATTTTATTTACTTTTTTGATTTATAAATGATTATAAATAATTCATCTGTACCGTTTGGATGGTCTGCTCAAGCTTTCTGTCCGCTGTAGGGTCTCCGATAGCGTTGAATTTCCATTCTCCGTTTCTTCTATAAAAAACTCCCATTACCATAGCAACGTGTCCTTTGAAAGAAGCGTCGTTTGCGATGTCATATTTAGCAAAAACTTCTTTTACATTGGTAGGAGTTCCCTCATAAATACGGATAGAAGCGAAAGGAATCGTTCCAAAATCCTGCCCTTGATAGCTGTTTAGCACCAATGCAACATGGTCTACATTTGGCTCAAGGTTACTGAAGTCTACCGTGATAACTTCGTTATCCAATCCATCATCACCATTTACATCACCTGTAAGGTCGTCTCCGCTGTGTCTTACAGATCCGTTTCTGGATTTCAGATTACCAAAGTAAACTACCTCTGTAACATTTTTGTTGGAATCATATAAAATACAGCTTCCATCTAAGTCTACTGCTTCTTTTTTAGTTCCGAAAAGGCCTTTTTTTTCAATTGCTCCCCAGTTGATTCCTACACAAGCTTGGGAAAGCTCAGCTCCGTTTTCTTTTTTAAGGTTGATTCTCTGACCTTTTTGTAAGTTAATAGCCATCTTTTTATGTTTAGTTGTTATTCAAATTCAAATTAAGCATTGCACGCAGAATATTTGTTTCTTCATCAAAGTCGAATATTTTGCTCATAATATCTATATTTTCCAGATTTCTGATGTAGTCTTTCAAAACGGCCTCTACTTCTATAGGGAGGTTTCGTTTTCTTTCGTTCATACTATTTTCCAACTGCTCATTTTTTGTTTTAAGCTGATCGATAATCGCACTTTGATTCGACTGATTTTCAGAAATATCAAGCTTATCTAATTCCTTGTCGAAAAGATAAAGCTTTTTATCATCTATATCGAAAATAAAATAATCATCAGACTGAAAGATCTTGAAAAGCTCATATTCATGGATTCCGATGAGGTAACCACAAACAAAACGAACTTTAAATCCCTGTATATTAAGTCTTCCTAAAAGTTTTCTTTCAATGGAATAATCTTTATACTGATATGCCGGAAAAGCTCCAGTCTTCAACAGCGATTCATCTGCATCTGTTCTATAAAATTCCTGAGCATATTTCTTATGAAAATATAGCACATTATCCCAGTTGACTGTAAAAATATCTTCTGTAAGATCTTTATACAAAGTTTTCAAATGTTGAGAAAATACACCACTGTACATTTTCCTATCGGTCTGAAAACTATCTACGCGTCTTTCTTCAAAACCTGCAATATATTTTTTGTTGATGCCGATTTCATTAATGACAGCCAGCATATCATTTTCTTTCTGCCTTTTAATCTTAGTAAGCAGTTCAATGAGGCTGTCTGTATACTGCAGATGGAAAAGCTCCAGTTTATTGTAATCTAAGGCCGTATTTTCCTGAAACAGATTGTGGATAATATCTGTTTTGATGTAAATTGATATTATGTCAATATGTTCAAAAAAATTAGCCAGAAGCTTAAGTCTTGTTAACCTTCTTTTGCTTTGTGACAATATGGTTGCTGCATCCTCCTCCACCTTAGTATCCTATAAATTAACCTCTGACATTAGCTTTTAATTCATGCTCTAATGTCTGAAGATCATGATCAAGTTTTCTTCTGTTATCTGCTCCCTGTTTCTGGATCTGTTTCACTTCATTTAAAGTATTGATCAACATTGAAGTTGTTTCTCTTAATGTTTCTACAGATACAATCGTCTGCTCATTGGCTCTAGCTACATTTACAGAGTTCTGACCAAGACGTTCTGCATTCTTTCTTAAGATCTCTTCTGTAGTAGCAGAGACTTTCTGCTGGATTTCAATATTCTGCTGTTGTCTGTACATAGCAACGGCAAGAGAAAGTTGGTTTTTCCATACAGGAAGGGTAGTGGTAAGAATGGTCTGCGCTTTTTCTGCAATAGAAACGTTGTTATTCTGTACCAATCTGATCTGTGGAAGCGACTGCATCATGATAACACGTACGACTTTAAGATCAGCCATTCTTCTGTCTAGTCTTGCAATGAAATCTCTTTTATCTGCAATCTGATAATCCTGAAAACTTTGAGGGCTTGCTTCCATTTCTGCAAGTTCTACCGCTGCTCTTTCCATTCTTATATTTCCTGCAATCACAAGATCTTCAATCTGCTTAATGGAATTCACATTACTTTCAAAAATAGTCTGTAGAACAGCATTATCCTTTGTAGAAGTAATAATTCCTGCATTTACCTTATAAGAGATTTGCTCAATGTTATTGATAATTTTATCATATTTTGCAAACAAATTTTCCACCTGAGTAATTACTTTCTTCATGAAAGGTAATTTGCTTAGGAAGCTTTTAACTTTATTTCCGTGAAGCTCATCTACGTCTACATAGTTAAGCTCTACCAGTAAGTCATTAATAAGTCCACCTACTTCTCCTGAGTTTGATCTTCTTACATTTCCTAGGAAGCTGTCACTCTGGTTGGTTAAAGTTTTCTGAAGTTCAGCTCCAAAATTTACAATAGATCCTGGGTTGGCTTCATCAATAGAGTTGGCAAGGACTTCATATTTCTGACGTTCTTCCGACTGCATCTGAGCCAGATTTACATTTCCATCCCTGTCTACTAAAACTGCTGGTGCTGCATTTTGAACAGGCATATTCGGGGTAGTCATTGGAGCGGGCTCAAATGTTTTAAGGGGTTCAATAGATCCAAGTGGATCCATTGGTTGATTTTCTTGATTATCCATGATTAGATTACTTCTGATAAATTGATACAAATTTGTCAAGGCCGTCTCTTTGACCTGCCCCTACAGCCTCAAATTTCCATTCTCCGTTTCTGTTGTAGATTCTTCCAAATTCTACTGCAGTTTCGATTGAGAAATCTTCATCTAATTCATATTTTAAGATTTCTTCATTCGTATCGGTATTGAAGATTCTGATAAAAGAATTTCTTACCTGTCCAAAGTTCTGCTTTCTTGCATCTGCATCATGGATGGTTACTACTACAGTAATTTCCTTGATAGCATCATCAATTTTTGTGAGATCAATTTTGATTTGCTCATCATCTCCAGCCCCTTCACCAGTAAGGTTATCTCCTGTATGAATCACTGATTTGTCAGGAGATTCAAGGTTATTATAAAAAATAAAGTGGTTATCTGAAACTAATTTCTTGTCGTCACCCAACAAAAATAAAGATGCATCAAGATCGAACCCTGTTCCTGTAGAAGTATTATTGATATCCCATCCTAAACCTACAGTGAATTTAGGTGCGTTAATATTTTCTCTTTGTCCTTTTTGTAAGTTAATAGCCATAATATAATTCCGTTTGTGTTAAAGTATTGATGTTATTTTTATATTCTTTTATTAAATGATAATTGTTACTGATGGCAAGTTCCAAGAGGAGGTCCATCTGTCCTTTTTTTACTTTAGACGTAAGATAGTCAAAATTACTTGAATCCAACCCTAAAATATATTTTACAATCCTTGTATTGAACTCAAAACTTGGCTTATTCATTACCTCTGTGATGTGTCTTACATTTTTCACAGCATAGTAATTGAAATAGTTTTCAATTTTAGGGTCAAGCTCAAAATTCATCAGCTCCGCATAATACAAGAACATGAAATCTGCCTTTACCTCATATTCATCCAGGATTTTGTGTACTGTATATTCGTGGCTTCCCGTGATTTTTATATCGTCTATAAAAATACAAAGTTTTCCTCGTAAAAAGTCCTTATCGATATAATAAGTATCATTGGATATCAGATTTTTGCGATCCTCAAAATTCAGGTTCCCATAATCTGTAATATAGGTATGATTTCGGTTGATTTTGGATAAAATACTGGATTTCTCACCTTTCTGAAACAAATAAAAATCCAGATACTTCTTAAAGTAAAAACATAAAAAGTTGGATGCGGTAGGAATAGCCATATACGGGCTTGGAAGCACTACAATTTCTTTATCTGTCTGTAGAAGTTCTTCATTTTTGGAAATAAATCCCTCGAATAATTCTTTTGCAAATTTTTCAGCATACGACTTATCGCCATACTTAAAATAGCTGTATTCCGCAGGTGAGAATGTAAACTCATCCGCTGAATGAATGTGGTGTAAGCTGTATCTTTTATTCATGTTTATTTTTAGTGTTTAAGTAAATGTGCACTGAAACCGAAGTCTCTTGCCCCTTCATAGTCAGCAACCGGATTGTCTCCGATGTGTAAAATCTGACTCATGGGCAAGTCCTGATCCTTAATATTATTCTTCACTTCCTGAAAAATAAGCGGATTCGGTTTGGAACAGTTCATCTCGTCAGAATAAATGTGAAAATCGATATACTGATCCAGGTTTTCATGAATCAAAAACTTTCGCATTGTTGTTCCTTTGATAAACCCTGTATTGCTTAGAATATTAATTGTCTTACCCTGATTTTTAATTTCATCAAAAAAATCATGAATATTTTCAAATATGACAACTGGTTTATACTCTAAGAACAGATCTTCACTTTTTACATAAAACTCATTCAGCTTTTCTTTGTTTAAAAGCTTTATATCTACATTCAATGATCCTAGGATCATCAGATAAATTTCAAAAGTATCTATATTTCCTCCTGTAACCTCATTAATGGTATTGCAAAGATCATCATAGTATTTTACGGTTTTTGCAACTTCATCTATAGGTTTATCTACATTAAAAAACGAGGAGAACAGCTCAACTCTTTTTGTTTTAAATTCAGGATGAGATTTGATTAGGGTGAGCCACAGGTCAAAGGAAAAATGACAGTGGTTATGAATGTCGATATCTGTTTTCAATATGTTTTAAGTTAAAAGTTTTATTTAGCTTTCTTGAAAAAGATTTATTTTTTTTTAATCGTCAACAAGTGTTTAATTTTCTATTCTTCCCAAAGATAAAATTTTTATCATAAATGCATAACTTTAGTTTTCTGTTTTAAGATATTTTATGATTTGAGGAAGCATTAATCAAAAACAAGGACCATAAAATGAATTATAATCCTTGTTTAATTATTATATATTTTTATTGTGAATGGTTACTCCTTAATCACATGGCTTATTAATTTTTATCTTTATCTTTCCGGCATTACCTTATAGGTGGGATCTTCCTGTATATTAACTTCTACTACGGCTTCTGCATTTTTCAGCATTTTACGGCAATCTTCGCTGAGATGGCGGAGGAAGACTGTTTTTCCTTGCTGCTTGTAGCGTTTTGACAGTTTATCCAAAGCATCAATGGCACTCATATCCACAATACGGCTTTCTTTAAAGTCTATAACCACTTCATCCGGATCGTTCATTGGATCGAACTTGTCTGCAAAAGCTGTAGCGGATCCAAAGAATAGCGGACCATATATTTCATAATGTTTTATACCTTCTTCATCAGTATATTTTTTTGCCCGAATTCTTTTGGCATTATCCCATGCAAAAACCAAGGCTGAGATGATTACTCCTACCAGCACTGCCAAGGCAAGGTTATGCAAAACAACAGTAATAAGGGCTACTGTAATTCCAACAAATATATCCGACTTCGGCATTTTATTCACAATTCTGATGGAAACCCACTGAAAGGTACTTATGGCAACCATCATCATTACTCCTACTAATGCCGCCATAGGAATTCTTTCAATAATCGGTGCTCCAACAAGAATAATCATTAAAATCATAACGGAAGCTATAATCCCAGACATCCTTGCTCTGGAACCAGCATTAAGATTCACCAGTGTTTGTGCAACCATGGCACAACCGCCCATACCACCAAAAAATCCGTTGGTAATATTGGCCAATCCCTGAGCTACAGATTCTTTATTGGCATTTCCCTTTGAATTGGTAATTTCATCTACCATAGAGAGGGTCAAAAGAGATTCAATAAGACCTACACCTGCCATAATGAGTGCATAAGGAAAAATAATCTGTAAAGTCTCCATGGAAAAAGGAACCTTTGGAACATGAAAATCTGGAAGGCTGCCACTGATATGGGCAATATCCGCAACTGTTTTGGTTTGAATATTAAAACCTAAAACTACAGCAAATATTACAATAATTGCGGCTAAAGACGCGGGAACTGCCTTGGTGAGTTTAGGAAAAAAATATACGACTGCAATGGTAAGGGCCGTTAAACCTGCCATAATATATAATGGAACTCCCTGAAGCCAGCTTACTACCCCATTGCTGTCTATAATTTTAAATTGTTCCACCTGCGCCATAAAAATGATGACCGCCAATCCATTCAAAAAACCATACATAACCGGTTGCGGAATGAGTCTTACAAATTTCCCTAACTTAAAAATACCTACCAGCATCTGAAGAATTCCCGCCAATGCTACAGTAGCGAAAAGATAATCTATTCCGTGGGATTTTATAAGGGCAATCAGCACAACAATAGTAGCTCCCGCCCCGCCTGATACCATTCCAGGACGTCCACCTAAAATAGCTGTTATCAATCCCATCAGAAAAGCTGCATACAATCCCGTAAGTGGAGAAAGCCCCGCCAGTATTGCAAACGACAGAGATTCCGGAATCATCGTCATGGCTACGGTAAAGCCTGCCAGCAATTCATTTTTATAATTAATTTTCTTCGAAAAATCGAATAAGCTTATGGTATTTTTCATTGAACTGCAAAGGTAAATACTTACTCAATGGAATACAATATTTTATCTTTCTTCTTTCATCATCATTTTATCTTTAAAATAATTCACACATTAAATCACATAATATGTTAATTTTACTTAAAATTAGGTCATAAATAAACTTTTTTATATTCCTCTCTAACATAGCTTCTTATTTTTGTTTAAATTTGAAAGCAATTAAGCAGATTATTAGGTACTAAACACAATATTCAAAGCATAAAAAACTGGTTGTCAATACACTTACAATCATACAATAAATAAAAGCTTAGCGTAAATAAAATTGCATAGAAAAGCTTTAAATAGGTTATATATTATTTACACAGATGGTAGAAAAAAGAAGTTTGAAAAAGAAGAAGAATTATAAACCCATTGAGAATAAGCAATATACCTAAAGGTACACTAAAGTGACAATGAGCACACCTTTTTTAAGATATTAAGCTATCCTTATCAGTTTTAAAGATTTTACGGTTTTTATTTATGGTATCCTACATCCTTAAGTAATCACCTGATTTTTTTCAATTTCAGATTTAAGTGAATTATATTCTGTAATATATAATAATATATTTCCTATTTCATGTTTTCTCGTGCATAATTTTAATAATATAGATAATATTAAATAAAAATGTTATACAAAGAGATCCATATTGGAAAGTTTATCAAGGAAAGGGTTGATGAAAATGAAATAACAGTAGAGAGGATATGTAAGTTTCTGGGGAGGGACGAGGATGCCGTAGAAGACATGTACAATAGCAGATCAATAGATGCAGATCTTCTTTTAAGATGGAGTAAATTATTGGAATATGATTTTTTCAGACTTTACAGCTCACATCTAATTCTATATGCACCACCTGCAGCAGTGAACAAAAATCAGCAAAAATCGGATAAAATCCCTTATTTCAGAAAAAATATTTACACTCAGGAAATTAAAGAATTTATTATGAAAAGAATTCTTTCCGGTGAAATGACACAAAGCGAAGTCATTAAAGAATACTCTATTCCTAAAAGTACTCTTCACAGATGGCTTCAGAAAAGTGATAATATGAACGGATAAACTGATAAAAAATGCGCCCCAACTATAAAAGGATTTACCAGGATATGCTTAAGCTAGAATATCCGGACAAATTAAAAGATCCAAAGATCAAGGAACTTCTTGGCAAATTGGATACCACTGAAGATGTACTTAAGTTCAATGAAAGACTTTTCAGGCCATCCAGAGAAGGTCAGAAAAATAATCAAAAGCTTAAAACCTATGACAAGAAGACAATGCTCAAGCTTCTTCAGTATAAAAAGAAACATGGCCATTCTACCAGTTATATGTCTAAAAAATATAAAATAAGCAGAACTACTCTTACAAAATGGAAACTGATGTTTGACGAAGATCTTGAAGATCCAATAAAAAAAGCCGATAAATAATATATCGGCTTTTTTGTACAGGTAACCATAAGAAAAAGTACGGGGCTACACTTGCCGGAGTCGAACCGGATAACCTTGCCGGAATTACCGACTTCGCTATTCCTCTCCAAAATTGTGTGACGATGAAGCTTTTTCTAACGACACTTATGATAAAACAAGGCAACAAGCAAAAAGTGATGTCGTGCTCTACCAACTGAGCTACTCTTCCTATAATGATTGTGTTTTTTGTTGTGGAAGAGACGGGACTCGAACCCGTGTCCCCGTCGTGATGATCGAAGTAACACTATTCTACGGCACTTGTTTTGTTCTAAATAAAAAAGAGGCTAAGTTCAAAAAGACTTTTACAAAATCATTTTCATGACTTTCTGGAGTCGAACCAAATTAAACCGAAGTAGGTCTTTTCTACGGCACTCTTTGTGTAAATCAAGGTAATATTTTCAGAATCTTCCGTGCATTTGCTCTACCTGCTGAGCTACCTTTCCTTTTCGAGGGAAAAGGCAGGATTCGAACCTGCGACCCAATGTTTACTCAATCTCGAAGTATGATTCTAAGACGACACCTGATTATAGTTTATTTTTCTTCTCCAACAATATCCGTTTTAACAACAGGATGAATTATGGCATTTTCCGGATAATAGCTTAAACCGAAACTACTCCATCCGCTAGAGCAATAGAGAATTCTTTCTTTCAGATAAGGAATATCCTTGGTTTGGTCATACTTAAAATTTTCATCAAATATATTCTTTACCTCATCAATAAGTTCAGGATAAAACATTTGTTCTTCTTCATCAAATACATCAATATAAATATCAAGATAGTTACTTAATTCATTTAATAAATAAGTTCTTAAATCCCAACCCATAACAATAATATCAGAAGATCCTAAAGAAATAATAGGCTTCCATTCAAGGTTTTCATCACTTATAATATATCGGAGACCTTTTAAAGGTAAAAGAGCCGGAAGATGAGAAAACCATTCTTCAAAAACTTCTATTCTCTTTTCCAAAGATACAGGTTTTACCCCCCATGAATTAAGCCAAACCTGACTTTCCTCATTCACATCGTGCTTCATCCAACTATATGAGCCCTCTATTATTTCTAAGACTTCTTTTTCATCAGTAAGCCAATTATAAAAGAAATTACGTTCTTCAGTAATCAGTTCTCCATCATCCTCATATTCAATAATTTCTTTTTTGTCAATCGTATGAAGAATCTTTAAAAATTCTTTATGCTCAGGGATAAAACTGATTTTATATTTTTTCTCAATTTGATCAATCTGTTCTTTAGAAAGCCCTTGCCATTTGGCACCATAAAATCCTTTAGGACAATTTTCATCATTCACAGACCAAAGTTTTTCTGTACGTTCCTTGACCCAGTACAGGAATTCAGTCAGGTTACTTGGTATATTCATTGTAATTATTTTTTTTAAAAGAGGCAAAAGATTGAAAAGACTCGCCAGATCATTTTCATGATCTGTTTTGGAATTGAACCAATATCATAAGATTTACCGAAGTAAGCCTTTTCTACGGCACTCTTTTATAAATTATCAAGGTAAAAATGGAGGAATCTTTCTTTTCCATCTGCTCTACCACCTGAGCTACATCCCGTTTACAACAAGAATGACAGGGCTCGAACCTGCGACCGGATGACGTGTAATCGAAGTATGATTCTAAAACGACACTTGATAGGATGTAAGCAAGGTAATTAAATCAAACAGAGATCTATACGGGGTATTGCCATTTCTACTATCTGCTGATGCAGAACAGGATTCGAACCTGTATTACCGTCCCTTAAGAAGTAACTCTATTTTACGACACTTGCTTTTTATATTGATTCATCGTTATTAGTTTTATGGTTGTAAATTTACATACTTACTGCGCATTCTTTTTACGTAGTTATTTTTCATTAAAAACCAAGCAATAATTTATAAGAGTAAATGGTATTCAATTAAAAGTTGACGATGAAACTCTTATTAACGGCATTGGTTAGCTACCGGGCAATCTGGTGAAAGACTCTGCATGTTTGGAATCGAAGAATGTCTTTCTAACGGCACCAGTAATATTAACACTACAAAATTACATTGTATGTACGCAATCTTTTTACGTAGTTATTTTTATTAGACAAACAATGAAGATATCAATTCAAACAATTTAAAAATCCCCAAAATCGGAAGCAAAATAATCAATCCAATGAGCAAAAAAATCCCGACTTTACTTAGAAGATTTATGTGATTTTCTGAATAATTTCCTTTTTCTTTTGATTTAGCTTTAAAAACAGGAATTTGTTTTGTTTGCTTAAAACTATTATACTCAAGATCATTGATTATTTTCTTTGTACGCCCGTCAAGCAGCTCTTTATCTCCTCTGAAAACAATATCTTTTAAAATCGTATTTCCCGAATTTTTTAAAGATTGTCTGTAAATTTCTACTGCATTTTCCATTTCATTATTCTCCGGTGTTGATAAAATCCAAAATTTGCCTGCTTCATCAAGAAATCCTGCTTCAAAATAAATCTGTCCTAATTTGTTTCTCAGGGAAAGATCATTAGGAAACTGATTGATCATATTTCTTAGTCTGTCACATGCTTTTTTCTTTCGGCCCTCTTTAATATCTTGCTCAATTTTATACAATAAATCACCCATAGTTATATTTTATATTAAAACCAAGTAACAATGTTCTGTTCAAATTAAAAGCAGTGCCTGTTACAGCACTACTTTTTGTATCATTTCTATGGCGGACATTTTATCTTCCAAAGCATTCAGCACCTCAAAGATTTTATCTGACCAACCCGCAATAAGGTATACATCATTTTTTTTCACATCGATGGGTTGCCTGCCATAGCCTGCCAAGTCAAAAATATACAGTTTTGCATCAGGAACTATGGTCTTATATCTGTTCCAGGAATCTTCAAATGAATGTTTGCTTCCGGAACTATCCCACATTTGGGTGTCTGTGAAAAGCATTACTTTTTCCACTTTTTCTTGTCTTGTAATCAAGTCTTCGATGACCAGATAACCGTTGGTAGAATATCCCACTTCGCCTTCGCGCTTATAGAATGCGTCTACATTTCTTAAAATACCATTTTTGGGCATTGGAACTCTCAACCAGCGATCACCGAACATCCCTGTTACTACATTTTTACATTGTGACTGCAAGATCATTGACATCAACAAACCAATATCATACAGCAAGACCTTACTTTTTGGAGAAACCGGTTTTTGCATTGAGCCTGAAACATCAGCCGCAATAACCACTGAAGTATTGAAGCCAAAGCCTTTGATATTCTGAGCACTTACCACAACTGCATTTTCCAATGCTTCCTGTACAGAAGATAAATAAGGCGAATCAATGGTTTTCAATTCTCTGTATGCTGCCAAAAATCGGAATGGTAATTGTTTTGAATAGCTTACTGCTTTTTCATCAGCCAGATAACGACAAATTTTATTCATAGCATCTGATGATACGCCTGCCTCCAGAATATTTCTTAGATTTCGAAGGGTTGCCATGTATCCCAGTTGGTTACTGAAGATCAGTTCTTCCCATTTGATTTTAAAAGCCTGTTTTCTTTCTGCTTGATGAGCATATTTTTTCTGTCCCAATACTGAAAGCTCAACCTCCCAGGTATAGGGAGTTTCCAGCATGTCATATACAATTTTATTGAAAATGGTTTGCTGATCTTCATCTTTAGCTTTTGGGTGTACCAGGAAAAGAGCATCTTTTAAGGTTACCTCTCCTTTCCTGTTATATTTTGCAAACTGGTATTCATCAAACTTATTGAATGACTTTACCAATCCTTTCTGAATCTGCTTAGACAGCCTGTTCAGTTTTTTTGTTTCTGTTCTTTCATTGGCAATCTGGTAATAAGCTAACAGTTCTGTGATTTCATCAGCTCTTTGAACAACTCCATCTACTGTTTTGCTTACCAGATCAGAACCTGAAGCTTCTCTTGCCAACTCTGTAGCCAAAACTAAGGGAATGGAACGCAAGTACATATCTTTTCTCGCATATACAGCTAGTTTTGCTACAAATTCGGGATCATTTTTCTTAATCAGAGCCTGTATTCTCTCCAATCTCTCATTGCCTTTTTCATAGGTAATATTAGACAGTCCTGTTGTAACCACAGCACTATACAATTCTTCTGCAGGAGTCATCACATATGCTTTTGCTCCCTCATAGTTCAAGACTATTTTATTTTCTTTTTTCAAAAAATTAAATTTCATGAGTTACTGTTTTTTTGTTAAACATTAAGAGGATTATTACTTCCTCTCTGATTTCTAATGCAAAGTAAAAACAGTATTACGCAATCATTTTACGTAGTTTATTTTTCTGTGAAAATTTTATTTTTTATTTTAAGAAAATTGTGAGAAATATATTTTAAAATCAAATTTTGCCTAAAGCCAAATAAAGATGATTTTTCCGTTTAAGCCGACTAAATGAATATCGGAATGATAAAACATCATTCATTTAAAGCTTCTATCATTCATTTCAAATAAAGAAATCGGCAATCTCCGGTTTTTTCACCTCTGTTCTCTAGCTTTGTCTTCATTAAGATTAAAGCTATGATTAAAGGATTATATGAAACCCATGTTCAGGTAAGTGATTTGGAAAAAGCCATTCAATTTTATACAGAAATATTGGGATTAAAGTTGGCTCACAGAGATGAAGCAAGACCTATAGCATTTTTATGGATCGGAGAAAAGAAAGAGTTTATGCTGGGATTGTGGGAGCAGAAAGAGAATCTTCAACCCAGACATTTTGCTTTTTCCAGCAGTAAAGAAGATATTCTAAACTACTCTGTAAAATTTTTGGAGAACAAGAACCTAAAGCCGTACAATTTTCTGAAAAATGGCAGTATTGAACCTATGGTATTTTCCTGGATGCCTGCACTGGCCATTTATTTCAATGATCCTGATGGCAACCAACTTGAGTTTATTTCTATTTTGGAAGGTGATGGGAAACCTGATTTAGGTGTTTTGACTTATGAAGAATGGATAAAACAGGCACAACACTGATAAAATGGTGCTTTAATGTGTTGGTAATCGCAAAGACGCAATAGATTTTAAGAATCACAAGCATTTTCTTTACGCCTCTGCGCTTATCAACATTTCTATTATTAATTATTTACAAGCTTCTTCACTGCAAGCACATGCTTACAAGGCCCTCTTTCACCTTGATATTTACTGAACCATTCGCAGGTACAACGTTCTTTTTCGTCTTCAATAATTACAGTGTGGTGTACTCCTGTCCCTTGTACCCTGGCTTCTGTTCTTTGTTTATGATTGCTTAAAATCTCAACTTTTCCATCCTCAATCAATTTCTCAGCATTCTTCATACGTGGATTTAATTCTAAAATACGGCTTAGCCTAAAAGGTAATCTGCGGTAGAAAAACTCATTATCATCAAGATCATATCCCAATAATCCCATTGCAGCCAATCTTCCGGTAATATTATCCGTTTTACTCAGGCTGAGGTTATCCTCTAATGCTAAAATCGTTGCATTGAATGATTGATTGGCGTAGGCATATTTGTCTAGAGCATCAATCCATTCATCTGATACTTCTGTGGTAAGACTATCCAAAACAGCCCCCTCTCCTGAAAATCCTCTCCAGCTCTCTCTTGACAGAGAAAAACTAAATTTTATATTCCCCATATAAAGCTGCCAGGTAGTAGACTGCATATTAGGATGTGGAAATACCTGCATATGATCTATGTAGGGAAGCAACGGCTCCAATAGTCGAAGCCTGTGAAGCCCTCCAATACAAACAGCATCAGCTGACTTTACAGGAGAAAACATAGGTTTGTTTCCTCTCACAATAAGATAATAGTCTGATTTTATAATCCCTTTTGGCATCCCTCTGAATAACTGCTGGGTTTGTATCTTATTAAAACTATGTTGTTTTTGTGATTCAGAAAGATATACCTGTACCGTTCCCAATCCCTTAATCCATTTTGTAGGTAATGGAACTTTTCTTTCCACCACTTTTTTTTCTTCCTTATATAACCCGAATTCTTTGTCACCAACAGAAAGCATAATTTTTTCATTGGGACGGATACTTCCAAGGGCAGTTATCATGGGTTGATTGAAATCTACATTAGTCGTTCCATTTTCCAAGAATTCTCCATCCAAACCATCCGGAAGAACATCCACTCGTGCATACACTCCTGCACAATGAGAGAACCCCTCAAATCGTAATCTCTCATTTCCAGCTGTCACAATCGGATCTTTGAGTAATGCCATTTGGAACGGTGACAGGTTAAAGCTTGACTTTACAATATTGGAAAGTATAATTAGGCAGCGGGCCAAAATAAAAGGTTGTCCTACATTTCCCCAGAAAAAACAAGGGACATCGGTATTTTTCTGTATCTCGCTATATTTGGAGAGAAACAGTTCTTCCAGGGCATCTTTCTTTACCAGTGCAGATGATCTGGAATAATTGTAAGTAAGCATATCTTCCATAATTTATTTTTTTAGAAGAAGATTGCAGATTTTTTTCAGGCTCGAATTTTCTTTCCAGCTGTTCAGTTTTTTTATTATATTTTCTTTCGCCTCCGATTGATTTAAAGCCAATACCTCATGATAAATCTCTAACAATTTTTTCAAATTGGTCACCGGATTTTCCATCTGAAGCACTATACCTGAAATCAACTCTTCCAGAGCAGCATTATGATTTTTGCTCACATTCAGCATATGATGTTGGATAAGGTCTGTTAATCTTTTAATGGGAGCCCACTCCAGTTTTTCGTGCAAGCCAATTACCTTACCGAGCTGTGCATTGTCAATCATTTGATAAGAAACCTGTTCCAGCCAGATTTCAGCTGCAGTACCTCTGATGGTTTTATCTCCATCCAAAAAGATGGTTCCTAAAAACAGATAACCCATTTCATCCAAAGGTCTTTTGATCTGATAAAAAGCCTGTACTGTATTTAAAACCAGGTTTCTTTCATAAACTTCAGCAATACCGGAATAGAAAAGACAATATCTGATGACTTTTGCCAAAGTATTTGCCGGTGTATTTGGAAAGCACCACATCATTGCAGGAATTTCGGAAAGCTCTTTTTGTTCAGCAATAAAATATTCCAGAAACAAAGGCGCTTCTCTTTTTTCAAGATGATACTTTGGAATAACAATATTCAATTCAACAGGATAATATGAGTTTTTCTTGCTGTCAATTGTTTTCCATTGGTAAGCTCCCGAAAGGAATTCCATTGGAATATCATCATATCCGAAACTACCAAACTCCTCAAAAACAGTTTCCGGTGAGCGTGTAATTCCAGCTGTCATCCACCATGATGAGTGGATAAGTTCTCCTTTTGGTTTTTCATTTTTACCAAAGAAGAAAAGCAGCAGCTCTTTATATTCACCTTTTAATCTTTCCTCAACCAGCTGCACAGCTTCCGAAGTATTGTCCAGAGCACAGCGTTGCAATGCCAACTGCATGTCCAAATGATTGGGTTCAATATTTTTATTTTGATAAGTTTCTAATCTTTCCACCAGGCTAACGGGAGAAATCCAACAAGGAGTATGAGTTACCGTAAATAACAATGGAATATTTTCACCAGATTTTATTTTTTGAGAAATATACACAGCCATTTCCTTGAAAGCTTTTGTAACAGCATCCTTTGTCCCAACCTTTTCTATTGGACCTAGTTTTTTATGATAATTTGAATAGATTTCTCTTGAAGCTTCATCTTCACAGGTCTTATGATATATTTTCTCCAGATTTTTAAGTTGAATTGGATATTTTTCCAATAAACTTAATCCATAATTTATAATCAGATTGCACAGGAGAACATTCAAATAGGGAACTTCCCATTTGGCAATTGTTTTACAGGCTTTTAGAAATACAGGTTCTATTAATTTAACAGACTCTGCATCGGTTTTATTAGCAAAGCGCATCAGCCCATCCAAAGCAATATCACAGTGAAAGCTGTATGGGTCTTCTATTGCCAAAGGAAGGAAAAACATTAAATCCTCAAAGCTTTCAAGCTCTTTGACCTTATTTTCCTTTGCTGTCAGTAATATTCGTTCTGAGGCTATAGCTTCAAGCTCTTGTTGTTTATCTTCAATATATTTTGTCAAAACAGGACGTACATTACTCAGTATATTGTCCGAATAATGAGAAAGTGCTTCTTTTATATTTTCAGAGGCGGGGATGTATTTCACAATAATCTTTGCCGCTTTGGACTGTATACCGTCATCTTTGCTTACAAATGCAGTACTTAGGGCTATTCCCAACATTTCGGGATCAAGCTTTTTGTGCTGGAATATTTTTTCTGTTAAAGCCAATCCGGAAATAACTACTGTTTTAATTTCTGAGCTCAGTAAGTTGGGAAGATAGTGTGAAAATTCATCACTTTTAAAGGTAGATAATTCTACTAATTTCTTCAAATGTACAAGAATGGTATTGACTGCCTTTGACTGTGCAGATGTCAATCCGGCAAGCAACTCATCCTGAAGCTCAACCAGTTCTTCTTCGGTTGGTTTTAATGCTGTAAATGCATCCATAAACCAGCCTGTAACGTTCTTATTAAAGTTTCTGTTGGAAGCCAGAAGGCATTCTTTTAGAAATCTCTTTCTCTCTATTTTCTGTTCTGTAATAAGTTTTTGCACCAATGGAAACCATTCTTTACGGAACGGCAACGATTTGGATGGATATTCACATAAATACCAGAAGTGAGTACTGAGTGTTTCCGGATGATGATCCAGATTAGAGGGATAATTACTTAAATGATGTCCCAGCAATTCAGGCTTAGGCTGTACATAGCCTCTTTCTGTCCATCCTAAAATATGCTGATAATTAAAGGCTGTAAATTCAGCATCTATAGAATCATTGATAAAGTCTGAAAACCAGTCCGGACATCCCCACTCCAATATTTGCTCTGTCTGTTCAATGTTTCGGAAAAGACTCCAGTAGTTTTTACCAAAGTTTTTCTGATCCATGCAGACAAATGATGCAATGTCAATAATTGAGTGTTGATTTACAGATCCTGCGGTATGATAAGAATTTTTGGTCATGACAATCTTACTGATCTCACGCCCCATTTTCTTTATCGTAGGCACTAATGTTTTCTTTTCTTCTACACTTAGCTGTTTCAAAAAAGGGATAATCTCATGTATTTTTTCCTCATTAAGAATTTCATAGAGTCTTTCTTTCATTGGTTTTTAATTTGATGTATAATTTTTTTCAGGTTATTCTCTTTTTCCCATTCTATAAGCAAACTGACAATCGTTTTATCGACCTTGGTTTGATTTTGGTTGAGCAGTTCATAGTAAAGCTCTAAAAGCTTTTTAAGGTTAAAAACTGGTTTTTCAATCGCTGAAAGAATGGAAATCAGCAATTTCTCAAAAGCCTGGTTATGACTGGTACTCAAATTGATAAACCCTGACAAACCATCTGTAAATCGTTTTACGGGTGCCCATTCAAAATTGATCTTTTTACCAATCATTACTCCTAGTTCCTGTACTCTGAAATCCTCCGAAACTGCTTTGTTCACTAAGACTTCAAAAGCCATACCAGAGAAGGTCTTATCTTTATTAAACAGTCCCGCTGATAGGAATAAATAATGTACAGGTTGGAAAGACAGATTCAGTTTCATCCATGCATCAAGAAACCTTACATTCCCTTTGATATCATATTGATAAACAGCATTTGACAAATCTTCATTATGTTTTTTTGCCACAACAGATCCTGAAAAATAAGGAGCAAGATATAAAATATGAATCAGATCATTATCATAAACACCATGATAAGAGTTGAATAAATAATCTAAAAAAGTAGCATTTTCAGAAAGTTCTTTTTGGTTTTCAACAGATATCAGTATTTGTGGAATTTCTTCTGTATTATTCCACTTATAAACTTTCCTGTACCCTAATTCCCAATCAAAGTTTCCTTCCAAAAATTCCTTTTTGTACTGATCTTTGAAATAGTTTTGATCGAAAACAGGTTTTAAAAGCTCAAAATATTTTTCATTAAGCTGCTCTTTTGCATACTGCTCTGCTTGTTCTAGGTTTTCTCTTATAGCACGGAGCATGGCAATTTCCCAATCAAAAGAGATAGGTTGCTCATTGTATTGCTGATAGATCCTCAACTTATCAACAAGGGAATGGATAGTAATCCAGCATGGCGTATGATCCGGAACAGAAAGAACAGGGAGTTTTTTATTTTGTTTTAATAATTCAAATATGCCTAACAAAAACTGATGATATGCCTTGAAAATAAAGGGCGTTTTCTTTTCACTCCAATTTTCAAGGGTTGGCAAGGCTAGGCAGGCATCCTGCAAGACCTGTGACTTTTTTGTCTGTTTTAATAGGCCATAATTAATAAGAAAGGTAGCCCATAAATGATGAAGTCCTCCTACTTCCTTTCTTTTCAGTGCAGCCTTAAAAACAGGTTCAAGTTTATTAAAATCTTCTTCTTTAAAGCCATCGTTAAATCTAACCAATGCATCCAAAAACAAATCAAAGTGATAGGTTTCATTGTTATTGAATATCTGGGAGGCTAAAAATATAAAGTCATCTACTGTTTCAATAGGGGCAATAGGCTCTGATAAATACCATGAAGATATTTCATAATTCTGGATTTCTTTTTTCTGAAGAATTTCATGTTCTACAAAGAAATTTGTTAGCAAGGTTCGGGCATCAGAAAGAATGGACCCAGTATACAACATCAGTTCTTTCTGTATTTTTATAGATTTTGGATCCCCATATTGGGCAAGAATCTTTGCGCCTTTTGTCTGAAGCGCCTTATCTTTATTCAAAAAAACAGGCATTAGGAGAAAGCAAACTTCTTCATGAAACTCTTTACTATTCTTGGCTATTTTTTCCAAAATCTGAAGCAATGCATTTACAATATTCTTCGTTGTAAGGGTCATCAAAGATGCTATAGCTTGTAGAAATTCTTCAGTTTTAAAACCATCCTGCGTGATTACCGGACTGACCATTTTGAGTATTCCGGAAAACAATGAATATTGCAAGGAATAAAAAACGACAAACAATTCTTCCTGCAACGCTATAATTTCCATGTCGGTTGGCTTAAGATAGATCAATAGCTCCAGAAACCAAGTATTATTCTCTTTTGAAAAATTGGAATTAATGGCATTAAGACTTGATTTTAAAACCTTACTACGTTCAATTTTATTATCCTGAACCAAGGTTTTCAATATTTCTTTCCAGTTCCTACCATGAGAATGATAAGTAACGTTGGATTCATGCTCAAATAAAAGCCAGATATGGGAATCTATAGTCACAGGATAGGTAAAAAGAATTTCTTCCAGGGTATAACTTGACACCAATGAAGAGGAAAGTAATAAAGCACTTATATGATCATTTAGCTTTAAATAGCCTTTCTGTTCCCATTCCAGCACTTTTATATATTCAAATTCGCTTAAAAATAAATGGCATTCACCAATCCATTCCGGAACATAAGTTTCAAAGAGTTCATCAATAATGTTAACTGGCATCGAATAATATCCCGGGCTTATTTTTTCATATTCATTCTTCGTTTTAGAGCATACCAAAGTAGCCAACACAGAAATATTGTTGTGCCCCCATTCTTTATTAATATTATTTTTTAAAATGGCAGCGACTTCTTTTTTATCTTTTTGTGTAAGCTTTTCAAGAAACGGAACAATTTCCTTTATTTTATAGTTTAAATATATTGCCCTAAACTCCTCTTCAATAAGCATAAATTTATTCTTACCGGCTAAAATAACAAAAATTGATTGACAGACAGTAAATTATCCCCAAAATGTGAATTTTTTAACAAAAAATTAAGGTATTGAAAGTACTTCTAATTCTAATTTTATCTCCATAATAAAAATTCCCTGTTTGAAGATATATGTATTAAAATCGCTGCTTATTTACTATTTTTAAAGACTCAATTATTCTTTCTGATATTTATGATTCAATAAAAGGCTATTAAATAAAAAAACACTTTTGAAAACCAACAATATTAGGCCATTACCTCTTGAAAATATTTTCAACTTCGGTTAAACCCATTTTCGCCAGATGCCTGTACACTGTTGATAGGGTAAGATTTCTTTTTTCGGCAATTTCAAAGGGAGGTATTCCTTCTTCAAATAGCTGAAATGTAATCAAATGAGTAAGCTTTTTCACAACGACTACAGAAGTGTCTACTTCCAGGGTTTTATCAAATAAAGATGCTTCCAAAAGACGGCATTCTTTCAGCTTTTCAAGATAATCTTCAAGATCATGCAGGAATATTTTAGTTTTTTCGTTGAAGTTTTTAAGCCCTTTTGTATTTATAGTTTCTGAATAAAGATCTTTTAAAGGCAATAAAAAATCTTCAGCTACCTTTTTATAAAAGAAGTCTACAGCACCTTTACATTTATCTTCAATCTCAGCCCATTGAATTCTTCCGGCTATAAAGCTTTCCATTTTCTGATGAATAATCTTTTTGAATTTCTCAGAGATATAAAAAAGTTTTTCGCTTTCTATTGTGAAGCTTTCTGCTTGTTTTTTTACTTTTTCATCCGATACTTTCTCATCCATCCACTTTATTACCGAATCTTTTAACCAGCCTGCATCTAGTGTCATCTGAACTTTAAGAAGCGTAAAACTATATTTATCTTTCTCGAGGAGTTGCTCTAACCTATCATTAGCATTGGTTGATTCCTGAAATTTTTCAATTCTGGGATCACAAAATATAGCTTCAGGGCTAATTTTAGATTTCAGAACAATTCCCTCTAGGGTTCTGCATCGGCTTAATGCCACATATACCTGTCCACTGGCAAAAGATCTTCCGGCATCAATGATAATGCGGTCAAAGGTAAGTCCTTGACTTTTATGAATGGTGACCGCCCAGGCTAAACGTATTGGATATTGCTCAAAGCTTCCCAATACTTCTGTTTTTATATTCTTATCAACGTCGAGAGTATACTTCTTTTGTTCCCAGACTTCTTTTGTGAGTGTAAATTCTACTCCAGATTCTTCAAATACAGCCTTTATAAGATTTTCTTCCAAACAGGAAATTTTTGCAAGTTTGCCATTGTAGAATTTCTTTTCAGGAGATGAATCATTTCTAATAAACATGATTTGAGAACCTACTTTCAATTCAATCGTTTCATCATTGGGATATTGGGTTTCTTTAAATTCACCAATAATAGTGGCTTTATAAAATTGAGAGGTTTCCTGTAACTCACTCAATTTTTTCCTATTGATATGATCCGCAATACGATTATGGGAACAAAGATGGATGTAAGTTTCATTTTCAGGTTCAAAGTCCGGTTTATACCGAGAGTTCAATTTTTCAAAATCGAGATTACGGATATCTGCGTGCCGAACTGCCTCAAGAATCTCTAGAAATTCTTTGTTCTGTTGTCTGTAAACCTTTGTTAATTCTACTGTTATTAATGGAATTCGTTGTAATGCCTGGGCAGAAAAGAAAAATGGAGTCTGATAATATTTTGACAAGATCTTTTCTGAATCATCTTTGACAACCGGTGGTAGCTGGTACAAATCTCCTATCAACAGCAACTGCGCTCCTCCAAACGGAAATTGATTTCTCCTTACACGCCTCAAGGAATGGTCCAAAATATCCAGCAGATCAGCTCTTAGCATAGAAACCTCATCAATAATAATGAGTTCTATCTCACGAAACAGGTCCAGCTTATCTTTTCGATATTTAAAATGAGGAAAAAGTTCATTAATATTCATGGCCAGATTAGGATCAATGAGTTCTGTAGTAGGCACAAAGGTTCGGAAAGGAATTCCAAATAATGAATGAATGGTTACCCCGCCAGCATTAATGGCTGCAATACCTGTAGGTGCAACAATAATATGCTTTTTACGGGTCTTTTTCACAAAATCATTTAGGAAAGTAGTCTTTCCGGTTCCTGCTTTCCCTGTCAAAAACACGCTTCTGTTGGTCTGTTCAAGTAATTCAACGAGTGCCTCCAATGAATAAAAAGTTTTATCAAATTTAAATCATAAAAAACTAAAAGCAATTCTTACTGTCAAAATAAAAAAGACTCTCTTTGCAGAGAGTCCTTCATAGTGATCGTATTGAGGTTATCTTATCATTGAGTAATTCTTCAGGCACCAGTGCAAAATCTTTGCAATATTTCTGGCATCATCTACTCCTCTGTGATGGGTACCATCAAGCTTAAAGCCCAGCTCATTCAAGGCTCTCTGCATTCCTACACTTTTTCTTACCGTTGGATGCAACTCTCCAAATAATGTTTTCACATTAATATGATCATCACCCATTGGATAATCTGTGTAGAATCTTCTGGCCTGATCCTTAAGCATATTAAGGTCATAGTTTCCATAACTTGCCCAGGTTAATTCCTCGGAATCATATTCTGCTCTAAGGATATCAAATGCATCATCCAGCATAATGCCTTCATTATCCAGCAAACTCTGTGTAAGCGTTGTAAGTTCTGTACAAAAAGGGCTTACCTTTGAATATTGAGGCTTTATTAGGATACCCTCATTCTTGGAGATCTGTCCGGTTTTCGCATTCATGATGCAAACCCCTATTTCAATGATCTCACTTTCTTGACCTCTTGGCGGCCGGTTATCCCAACACGTGGCTTCAAGATCTATAATTAATATATTTTCTGTTGTTTTCACTTGTTTAAATTTTTAATAATTCTATTTGTTAATTTTCAAATTATGCTAAAATCTTACTTAAGATCTTAGCTGTATTATAGGCATCATCTGCTCCACTATGATGATTTCCATCAAAATCCATCTTCAGATAATCCAGGGCTCTTTTAAGTCCTATTGATTTATACAGTCTGAAATGTTTTTTGAATTCATACATCACGTTCAAATATTGTTCTGAAAAAGGGCTTTCTATTCCAAGCCAATCACATTGTTCAATGATCTGCTCCCTGTCGAAATTTCCATATCCCGCCCATGTAAGAGAGGCAGAATGGTACTCATCCCTGATCTTTTCACAAGCTTCTTCGAAATAGATTCCATTTTCCTGGATTAGTTGTGAAGTAATTCCTGTGAGTTTTGTACAGAATTTATTGATCTCTGATCTTTCAGGAATAATGTAGATGCTTTGCTTTTGGGAAATAGCATTGGATATCAGATCCAGTTTGCAAATCCCTATTTCTATAATATCGACTTTTTGTCCGATGGGAATCCTGTCATTTTCCCAACAGGTAGCTTCCAAATCGACAATTACTATTTCATCGGTTGTTTTCATGGTTTTATAAAATGGGTGTTGTACAGAGGAGAGGTTAGATGGTAGAATTTAAGTTCTAATTCTCTCCTACTTTACAACTTTCCTGTATTATTATTCTCTTGGTCCGAATGGAGGTGTCCATTTTTTCCTATTCATAATTTCCTTGACTTCTTCGTAGGAAATCGGGTAAAAATTGTGGCAATCTACCCCAACATCAAAGCTTAACACCATTTCGTCATCCTGTAAAGTCCCGTGTGAATGTCCGTATAACTGCCAGACTCCACGATGTGAACCGTTCCAGGTACGCATTGAGTAGTGGAAAAGAATGATTTTCTGTTTTCCGTTATTGTTTTCCGGCTCATCAATCTTCAATTCGTGATAATCTCTGATGGAGGCAAATCGTTTAGGGTAAGTTAACGCTAAACCCTCATGATTGCCTTTAATTAAATGAATATTCCCGTTTAACTGATCAAGAATTTCTTTTGTAAAATCGGGTTTTCCCAAGCTGAAATCACCTAGGTGGTAGACTGTATCTCCGACTCCGACTTTCTCGTTCCATCTTTTGATTAATTCTTCATTCATATGTTCTGGAGACTCAAAGGGTCTTCCGGAGAATTTTATAATGTTTTCATGACCAAAATGATGGTCTGCTGTAAAAAATATATTGGGTTTCATTTTTTTAATTGTTGTTTAATTAATTTTCTCGAAATGCTTTATAAAAAGCAGTTTCAATTTCCTGTTGGTCACTTTCCGTATATCTTCTTGAAAAGTGGATCGGGATGGCTTCTTTCACCTTGCATTCATTCATAATTTTTCCTGATGCAGACGCAAAGCTGTGATAATTAATCTTTGCAAATTCCTGATCAAGATCTTTATAAAATGTTTCGATGTATACCTTATCTGCATCTTTAAAAACAGTTCTGATCTTTTCATAATTGTTTTCATCTACTGCATGATCCATAATTACGCCTAGTTTATATCCCGCATTTCTTGTGAGTAGATGAAATAATTCTGATGCCTTATAAATTGTTTCTTCTATCTCCATTTCTTTCTCTGAATCATTATATTCAAAAGCTCTTTTCAACTCACTAATCCATTTTCCCTTTCTGAAACCGGAAGCTTCTTCATGAAAAGTCACTGTATCTTTTTCTTTAAACAGATAAGCAATAGAATCTGTTTTATGATCAAGAATGGCAAAATCTACATTCACACACTCATCTTCAAAAAGAAAATTCTGAGTCTTTATAAATTCCGGATTCCAATAAGGTGGGCGAAGGGTATAAACATTGATTTCTTCTCTGGAAACAATCTCCCTGATCTCATATTCAATGGCATTTTCATCTACTAAATTCCAGGTGTAGGATTTTAACCTTGCTTCCACTTGCTGATGAATATTCTTCGGTCCACAGATGACCACTTTTTCTCCGCTCCCCATTTGGTGTCTGAAAATTCCGTCAAAGTTGGCAAAGTGATCAATATGGGTATGGCTGATGAATATTGCAGATACAGACTGTATTTCTTTCACAGTCAATAAACTTGCTTCACCACAATCACATACATAATGCTTTCCTGAATTGAGAACTTTTATTAATATACTGATGTCTTCTTTTAAAAGACTTTTAATTTCTGCTTGTATCATTTTTCCTGTTTTAAAACCATCCTGTCAACATTCCTTTGTGACTTTTATGGTTGAATTTACACGTAAAAAAGTTTCGATAATGAATTACCGAAACTAAACTTTAAGAGTCATTAGCTCTTCTTTTATAAAATCTATAACTAAAGTATTCAACTTTTTGTTGATCCTTTTCTCTTCTTCTTTTTCTATTGCAGTGAAAACTGATGGAAAGTCTTTTTCAAAATCCTCTAAGATATCCTGTGCAAAAAGGCCAATAATCTTCCCCATCATTTTGGGTTCGAATTCACCAATTTTGCTTACAACATTATTCAAGCGGTTTGCAGTTGCATATTTTTGGATTTCTTCCCAAATATTTTGAGTCTTTTCACTAAAAACAATCTGTTTATGAACTGTTTTCCCTTGTTTTCTAACCATTTTAGATTTTTCGATCCACTTTTCATTCTTGTTTTTCAGAATGACTCTTGCACCGTTTCCAAAATACTTGGTTTTCAAAGTCTTTATAATGGTTCCTTCACACATATTATTCAATTCTGGTAATCCCAGCCAAGCCGGAATTTTGGAATTGAAAACATTCGGAAACCTCAAAGCTTCTTCTAAAGTCCCTTGAAATAAAGTCTTAGCATAGAAAAATCCAGTTTTCTCGAAAATTTCATTAACGATATCTGTATCCAAATACGTCACTCCATTCAACTTAATGTCGAATGCGTAGAATTCATTGTAAGGTGCATATTCAATACCTTTTTGTACTCTTACAGAACCTTTTACAGGTTCTACTTCTTTGTGGTTGTAACCGCCACCGAATAATTCACCGTAGATGACTACCGCTTCTACATTCGGGTACCTTGTTTTCACTTTTTGAAATACATCAATTACATTTTTTTTGTAGTGTTCCAGAATATGATGTGCATTATAGAATTTTTCATCTTTTTCAATAAAAGCTGTTCTCTTCGCGATCTTAATTTCCTTTCCGTCGGTAAAGAAAGAGAAATTAGCCCCGTGAACTTTTTCCTGCACGATGAAAACCTCATCCCCAAAACCCTGCAATCTGATCTGATCGATCATGCGGGCCTGGTAAGCATTTTCTATAGAGTTATATGTTTTGAAAATCATTTTTTTAGTTTTTAATTGTTTCTAATTCATTGTTCCTCATCTGAGTAAGGTGTCTTTGAGCATGAAGTGAGAGAAAATAGATGTATTCATATACATTGATTTTCCCCAATTCATTTACTGTCATTGTGGTTTTATAAAGAACTCCCTCCCCATTTTTCATCAAATCCAAATAGCTTATACATTGATGATATTGCTGAGATATCAAGTTTTTGATTTCTTCTAAACTTAGCTGTCCTTTTGGCTCCATATGGACTGGTCTGATCCACTCAAAAGCACCATACTCTCCTATTTTTTCAAAATTTTCTTTATCAAAACTGTAATTCTTTATTTCAGCTTCCAAATCCAAATTCATGGAGTTTCGCATTGCTTTTTTTGAGCCTTTTTCAATCAGGATCAATAGGTAAAAGTTTGTAAGGTAAATATGCTCTAAAATCTGATGAATCGTCCAGCCTCCATTTGAAGGTTGGAAATTCAACGTTTTACTGTCTTTTTCAAACCACCTATCCACTTCATCAAAACTAAACTTAAGATGGCTTTTAATATCTCGAATTAATCTAAAAATGTCCATTACAATTTTTTAAAGTTTTTTAAAAGGCTCTCAATATTCTTCTTCCCTACGGGATTCATGGAGTGGCAATAGAATTTTGGAAGTTCTAAATAGTTATCCATACAGTATTCTACCAGCCATTTTGCACAATCGTAGCCTGTTTTTTCAATACATTCCTGAGAATCCTGTTTCAGATAATGCATATCGGCAAGGTCATGGTCAAAAGAGATCATTTCAGGAAGTCCTTTTTCCAAAATTCTGTTGACAAACTGCTCGTAGTTCCGAACTATATGCCAATCCTTCTTTAGGAAAACATCTTGTTTGGTATAATGATAAGCCTCAATCGGATATCGTATATCATCCAGAAACAATAATCTTTTTGTCATTTCCTCTGCTTATTTTTTAATCATTAAGCTTTATCTAGTCTTCATCAATCCACTCCACAACAGTTTCAAGAAAATGCAATCTTACTTCTTCAAATCTTGTTATATTGGGGATGTGATTAATCTCCAGTAAATGCCTGGTTCCATTTTTTTGAACGATATAATCATTAGCAATGACGTCCATTCCAATTTTATCTTTCAACATTAATGTATCCTGTAAAAGTTCTGCATCCATTTCCATGAATTGGGCATTATCAGGATGAATGGATTTTAACCATGTTTCTCCTTCAAGTTTAATCTGCCAGGACTTTTCACCAATGTTTAAAATTCTTACGGCTTCACCCTCAAAATAAGGTTCCAGAACACTATCTTCTGTACTTTCCCAACTTCCTGTAAACTTATGCTTGTTTTCTCCACAATGCCAGTTTCCCCATTTGGCCACCAGCTCATAGTTTGTATTTATATAAGTATTTGCAGAGATAAATCCTCTTTGGGAGTTAAATTTTGAAAACTTCATTGCCTTAACCAGACAAGGAATTTTCAATCTGCATTCAAGCATTCCATAAGCGTTTGGAAAACAGGGACCATTCCACAGGGCCAATCCTGAAATAAAATCCAGATCATCCTCAAAAATCCCGTGATAAACGACCTTATCAACCGGAAGCATTCCTACTCCCTGAGCTTTTTCGACATATAATATTCCGTCCATTACTTTTATCTTGGGAATGGATTGATGCCAGATCATGAGCCCTTCGTAATGTTGTCTTATATATTCATATTCCTGTTCGTGTAAACCGATAACGGCTATTCTATTATGAGTCATGTTGTTAGTTTTTAATTGAAAAAGTAAATATTCAATGTTTTAATTACTTTTTATAGTTATTATTTAGAAAATTAAACCATCATATCAGCACAGTTGGAGCTGGCGAAAGCAAAGGGTTTTGCCTTAAACACATATCCCATTCCCAAAATATATCCCATAGCATCTCCTAATGCTGCATTGGACTTGAAGTCTGGGTCTGTATTAATGTCTGCGTGTACCTCCATTTCCACACCATAGGTATCCAACACAGAGCAGATGGCGTATGCAATTTCAACGGATTTGTTGACTTCATTCAGCATTCGCTCCTTGATACTGATACTCTGTATTTCTCTTTCTTTTCTAATAAAGGTAAACGCTCCTTTTCCCTCACGAATAAACACTACTGCCGTAGCATAATTGATGGCTTCCCCGTATACGTGGGAGTCTGATCCCACACATACCTTCAGACGGTGTCCGTTTGCCTGTTCGCGAATGATGGCTTCTTCTACCAGCTGTGTGATAGAGTGTTGGAAAATTTTTCCATTCATATTCTGCCATGTTTGTTGTTGCGTTTCCATTTTTTCTACATATTTATAATTGATATTGATTTCTAAGTGGTTATTTTCTAACCTCTACGTTTCTACTTTCTATTTTTAGCGGAACAGACAGGAATTGAACCTGTACCTCTAGTTTTTCAGACTAGCGTGCAGACCTTCTACACCACTCTTCCCTGTTATAATTGATACTTTGGTACGGGAAGAGGGATTCGAACCCCCAAAAGCTTGATCCTAAATCAAGAGTGTATACCATTCCACCATTCCCGCAGTTTTATGAGTCATTGATAGTATTGAAATTACCTTGTACTCATTTTTATGATAAAGTAGGTTTGAGAAAGCTCTGTCTACTATAAACTATGCTTGCTTTTGTTTGTAAAGATCTTCTGCGCTCGACAAATCTTTCTCTTTTCCTATTTTGTTGTGAATGATGACTGGCCAATGTATTTTCAAATTTGAACTTTCATGGTTATAATCAATTCAATATTGACCAGTTCATTCACATCCTGTACTCTATAAGGGAATCGAACCCTTATTTTCTGCTCGAAAGGCAGGCGTCCTGACCGTTAGACGAATAGAGCCTTTAAAAACCAACTGACTAGGAATCGAACCTAAACAACAAGAGTATATTTCCTGCATGCTGCCATTACATTATCAGTGGTTTGGTGGAAGTAGTAGGATTCGAACCTACTCAGCAATGAAGCAACAGATTTACAGTCTGCCCCGACTCTCCAACTTCGGCGTACTTCCAATTTTCAGGAATAATAAGTAATGAATACTTTTTCCTAATTTTTCTTTGGAGGAAATAAAGTTTGTCTTCATTTTTTGATACAAGAACTTCTACGCTTGACAAACTTTTATTTTTTCTCCTGAACTAATCTCATTTTAGTTATTTGAGATGGCTATGGGATTCAAACCCACTCAGCTTAAGCAACGGTTTTGCAGACCGCTCCGACTCTTCCACTTCGGCGAACCATCATTTTTATTTAGTTTTCATTAAAAAAATAAAGCCTGTCCTAATTTTTTGTTTGATATAAGAACTTCTGCGCTCGACAAACTTTATTTTACCTAAAATTTTATAAATGATATTTTTTAATTCTAATTGTTCTTTACTGAGATAAGAAAAAGCTTGTCTGTATTTTCGTGTTTTGGCGTAAAGATCTTCTGCTCTCGACAAACTTTTACTTTTCTCCTGAAACAATTAACTATTCATTCATTTGCATTTTGTCTGGAAAGCAAGATTCGAACTTGCGACCTCCCGCGTCCAAGACGGGTAAACAACCACCGTTATCTTTCCAGTTTTACAGATTCACTTCAACATTCTTTTCCGAGAGACAGTCGGAGCTGAAATTTCCATAAATCTTTGCGGTCTATGCGAGAATCGAACTCGCAGTGCCCAAGAGACAGTCGGGCAGGTTAGCCATTACCTCAATAGACCTTATATGTTGTGATTCCGAGAGGATTCGAACCTCTAACCCTGGGTTTAGAAAACCCATGCTCTATCCGGTTGAGCTACGGAACCATAAAAAAAGCGCCTCTTTTTGGGAGGCGCTTGGTATATTTTGACGTGAAAGATCATTAACTGACCCACGTATATAAGCACCTTCTATCCACAATTCTGCTATCATAAACACACACAGCTCCTGCCGGCTCTTGTCCGAATAGTTCTGAGTATTGATTAAATATGTTAGGCAATTGTTTCATTTTATTTTTGTTTTGTCTTTAAATTATTTTTGTTGAATCCTGAAAATCTGTTGCTTTCAATTTTCGGTTGCAAAGTAAATATGAATTTTCGAAACTCACAAATAAATTATCAAATTAAATTATTGAAAATCAGATAGTTACTTCTAGTTTCTAGAGTAGACAATTTCTGTCCGCAATATTTTGCGGATATCTTAAATACCTAAATGACTGTCTCTCATCGGGTTGCTTATCACTCTATTTTATCGTATTAAAGTTTCATTGTTAATTAAAAAATTTTCATGTTTATGGTTATTTTTTTTCATTCTAAATAATTTCTGACCTAAAAAACAAAAAACGCCTCGAAAAATCGAGGCGTTTTTGTAGTATTTTGATTAATTTTTTACGAGTTTACAGTAAATAATTTCCAAAGTCAGCACATTTCGCCTCATTCCATATCATCCAATCATATCCGAATAATCCCAGTTTTGATGGGCTTTCGTATAGTTCTGCATTGATATGTGCTCTTTGTATTGTCATAATTTTCTGGTGCAAAGATATGAAAAAATGTTTTTCACTCAATTATTCTTCACCAACAAGGGGAATAGTTTGCCTTTAAAACTGCTTTAATAATGCAGAAACTGAAGATTCAAATCGCTCCCTCATTTTAAGGTTGAACAACAATTCCATTTTTTAATTTCTAAACATTTTATTACGTCCTGTCTTGAATCTCGAAATATCTTTTAGAATCACCTCATCATTGGGATTAAAATATTTCAGTTCATTTATTATTTCTGAGCGGGTTCCTACTTTTTCAGCTATGATCTCATAGGCTATGTTTCTGGTAGTAGTCTGTAGTTTTGGGTCTTTTTTAAACTCATGTTTTAGAGCATCAAGATAGATGATCTTTTTGTAGGCTGGAGTTTTTGCATATAGCTCCTGTATTTCTGTTTCCAGTTTTTTAAAATCAAAAATATTGGCAAAATAGTTATTCAGACAGTTGAATGCATCTTTGTCTTCTTCCCAACCTTTTAGCAATATCTTTTGAGCTTCGTCTGTTTTTTCCATTTTTTTACGATAGACGAGGGAAGCCTTTACCATCTGTTTATTGGTTGTATAATCATCTGCAACCATTTGGTAATAGGCATGGGCATTTTTAAGATCATTGATTTCTTTATAAAGATCTCCTACTTTTTCTTTCTGCTCCATTTCCTTGTAAAGATCTATTGCTTTTTTGTATTGCTTTGCTTTTTCATAGCAGGTTGCTGCATCAGATTTATTTTTTAACTTTTTAAGATATACTGCAGCGGCTTCGTTATAAAACCCTCCGTTTTCTAATGTTTTCGCTCCTCTGTAATGGTCTTGGAGCAAGTTCATATAGACTTTTGCTGCTTTTTTATAATCCTTTTCTGCTATGTATTTTTCAGCAAGTTCTTCGTATTTACTTCTGATTCTGTCAAACAATGAGGTTTCCAGATAGAAATTTCCTCCAGCAGCTCCTTTTCTTCCTGAATTTCGTTCGTTTTGCTCTTTATCTTTCAGGGCAGCAATTACCATAAGAATAATAAAGGCTACGATCAGGAAAATAATCAAGGTTCCGATAACACTCCAGAAGCTTTCATGGAAGAGCTGCGCAACAATTCCGATGATTTTGAACATGGCCAACAGCACAAAGGCTGCCATAAATTTGTCTATAAATTTCTGCTTATTCATCATCTTCGGAGTTTAAAATAGTTTTATCATCTCTGAATAAACGATAGAGAAGTAAGATCACACAAATTACAAGTACCCATACAAACCAGTTGTACCCAAACATCTTTACCAATGGATAGAACAGATATACCAGCATGGCTACAAGTATTGTTGTCAAAAGAAACTTTACCCAACCCGGTACGTTATCCCCACCAAGATTCAGGGATTTATTTTTAAACAGAAATGAATATAGTCCCACTGCTGCAATCATCAGGATCACCATATACAGAATATCTGAAACAGGGGTGTCTTTTTTCAACTGGTTATTCCCTGACTCAACTCCTTTTACCTTTGAATCTTTTATTGTTGATGGTGGTGACATATCCGCAAAATCAATTGTTCCGTAAAGCTTTCCTAAAGAGTCTTCCATCAACACCTGTTTTTTCTTTAAAAGGTATTTTACAACATCTCCGTTTACAGGTTTTCCTTTGGTATATTGTTTAAGAGAATCTGAAATTTCACGTTTCAGGTTTTCGCTTCTTTCTTCAATATGCCTTGTTATTTTCTTTTTATAAATTATTTTGAGCGAGTCTCTACTTTGTTGCTCCTTACCGTTAAGCTTTTGAATATCACGTCCTATTTCACTTACCTCTCTTCCACCTTTCTTTCTATATTCCTCTTTTGCTTTTTCTGTCTGCCCCTCCAGTATTCCTGCATTCAGAAGTTCGTTGGACAATCTTTTTCTTTTCTGTTGGTATATAGAATCTATCTTCTGATCTATTTCCGTGATACCGGACTGAAAGGCTATCATATCTGATGGTGCCTTTACAGCATCTTTCACAATTTTTCCTGAAGACGTAACATTTTCTTCCTGTTCAGATTCTTTTTTATCTGATGGAAGCGCTATTTTTAAAACAATAGCAATCACAATAACAGCCCAGAATATTCTGCGGAAATTTTGGGTCCCTTTACTTTCCTGTTTATCACCAGAATTGCCACCAAACAATGTTTCCAGCCATGTAAATTTTCCGGCTCCATCACCTCTGGATGTTCCCATAATATCTAAAGGAACACCTAATTCTACAACTCTTTCAGGATACTTTTCAATGTACTTTAAATATTTTTCAATCTCTTTTTTATTCCCTGCCATTACTTTTTTCATATCAAAAGGCAGATTATTCATCCATTCTTCTTCGGTTTGAGGCTTCTGTAATGCTTCAAGCATTTTCTCATCATCCATTTCAACCGTATAGCTTTGTATCTGGTGAGGAATTCTAACTCCACTCAAAGGTTTTCTGATTATTTCCTCAATATTTCCCGGTTCCTGAATCAATATCATCCAATCGATCTGTTCTGATAGTTTTACCAATCCAAATTCAGGATGCATAATGAGAAAATCTGAAGTTACCAATTCCCAGTCCTCAGGATTTATTTTCGGATAAAACGTTGTGTTTTCAGGAATAAAAAATTTATTATCCACACATTGAAAATAAGCATTTTTACCAATTTCCTGTGGGGCATAATCATTAAAAACAAGAAAGCATCCATACAGTACATTCGGAAGATCTGCCGGAATAGCATAGGATTTTACCTGATTGAGATTAATCCCAAGTGTTTCCATTTCCTGAAGCCATATCACAGGGGAAGAGCCTTTGATTAAAAGCCCTTTTTTAGGATAATTATTTTTCGGGAAAGGTTTAATTCTAAGCTCCATAATCCAAAATCTGATCTATAAATGGTCTTAAGTATTGGAAATACATTTCCTCCACGGTTCTTACTTTCTGTAAAGTATGTTCCGGAAGATAATATTCTGGTCCACTAAATTCTGTATAGGTAGCCAGAGAAAGAAAACCATATGATGTAGCCGGCATATAAAATTCGTCTATCCCTTTATTGCTGCTTCTGAAAGTAAGTATTCCACGGTAATCTGCAATGATTTCACTGCCGTCGGGAAAGGTAAATTTGTTTCTGTCCTGCTCCGCAAAAATTTTTATTTCGAATCTGTTTTTGCACAAGCTCAATGTATTATCATATACACTGCTTATTTCACATCCTGAAAAAACCAGATTCTTTTGATTATTAATTCCAATTTTATTAAAACTATTGATGATTTTCAGTCCGGTTTGGCTCAGCTTAGCCACTTCTGCTTCTGCTTTTGTATTGTTTTTTTCTATTTCTTTATCTTTTCCGGAAATTGTTTCAACCGAAATATTTCCCTCAATATTTATTTTGTATAATAGTGGATTGGAAAATTGATGAAGATAAAAACTCTTCCCAAAATAGATCAGTTCGTAAGAATCCGGAATATTTAATCCGGTAACATTTTGCTCAGAATATTCTTTAGTATTTAAATTAAGCTTTGATATTAACTTTTTAGCCGGCTGGTACTGGCAAAGTATAAAATGTTGCTGCTTATTCTTCGCTAAAGCAAAATTTCCCGTGGGTTTTACAGAGATATTTTCAAACAAAATTTCACAGCCATGATAGGTTTTATAATATTCGTAATAATGTCTGTCATAATAATTATCTGAAAGGTAGGTTTTCAGCAATTGCTTTTTGGAACTCAGTATAAAAAATTCACCCTCGTATAGAAAGTGTGCAATTTTATTAACCGGTGTTGGGTATAAAATTGGATAATTCAGTGGAAGTTCTGTTTTCTTCCCATCCAAATTAATTCCTGATATTTTCTGTTGTGGCGGGTTTGCCCATAATTCGTGAAGCGGAAGTTTTATTTTCTGAATATGTTTTCTTGCTCCTTTATGATGTTTATAAAAGTTGATTTCACCATCTGAGCTGGTGGTTACCAAAAATTTAAGTCTGTCTCTGTGCTGGTGAATCACTTTTTGAATTTTTTCGGCTGCAATATTTTCCTCATGGGTAATGAAAAATACTTCTATATCTTTCTCAGTATGCTCTTCAATAAAAAATTTCTCCAAAGCTTCTGAAGCTTCCAGAATCGGACTTACCTGATTAAGGTTTTCAATAACATCCTCAACTTTATTCAGGGAAATAGGAATTCCTGACTGTCCCAATGCAAAAACCTGACACTCAGAATGTGCCTTTGGATGCTTGATCACAGCAATGGCTGATGCAAATGCTAATACCTTTGGTGTACCCCAGTTTCTAAGGGAAGTATCAATCAGAATTATTCTTTCAAAGATATTTTCTTCAGGGGGAATCTCTCTTTGAATGTACAATGCTTCATTATTGGCTACCCGATTCATGAATACCTCATCTTCATTGGCAAATTCCGACAAAAGCATTCTGTGAAAATCTCCTTTGTTGGTCATATCAGAAATTCCTCCTATCGGTTGTTCTCCCGGAGAAATGTGACGCATCGGGATCTTCAGTCCGCTCCAAATTCTTTTGATAAGACTTCCCACCTGAAATGTCTTTGGCTCTTCAATCAGTTCCCTGATAAAATCTTTATCTGCATCTGCAGTGGCTTCTTCCTCTATCACTTCATTATCCAATTCCGGACCCTCCATAAACCCTTTCATTGCATCAATAATGGATTGTGTAGTTGGAAATCTTTCGTTAAGATCCATAGCAGTAAGATCCTTATTCAGGACAGATGGTCCTGCATGTTGTTGATCAGCACTATAGGCAAGCTCCTGTGGTCGTTTATAATAAACTTTCAGAATTGCTTCAGCAGTTGTGGATGATATTCTGTTGTGTGCATTTTTAAACAAAGTCTGCAAGAGAATAATTTTGTTCTGCTTTTGTTTGTAGATTAAAGGAAGAGCCTTTATTTTTTCTAGAAATTCAATTTCTTTTTCAGCATTGAATTCAAAGTTTCCAACACTGTATAGTTTTGTGGTGTGTCTTAAGGGAACTGCAAAGTTGATGTATCCATCCTGCATGGCATACAAAACCATCAACAAAGCTCCGAACGGAGGCCAACCCTGTGGCTGAAGTTCTTTTAAAATCTCAATAATGTAGGGCCTATAGGCAATAGCTCCCACTCCCGGTACAGAAATGAGGTTATTATCATTATATCCGGAATCTCCGGGAATATCTTCATCAGTTTTCCATTCCCAGAAATAGTTTTCATAGGACTGGAAATAGGCCTTTAGTTCCATTCTTTTGATTTTTCAGTAAGACGGAATGAGCTTACGGACAGGTCCCGGAAATCTGTTTTCTTAAGTGAAAGATAATTCCCTTTTTCATCCCATAGAAGCCACCCATCTAGTTCTTTATTATATTTTTCCTGTAAAGGCAAACTCAGATTTTTAAATTCAAAATCAAAACCGGACGGCAATAAATGGTTGTCTTTTAGCCAATAGGTTTTTCCCGGCAAGCTTAATAAAGGGGTTCCTAAAAAAAAAGCTTTATCCCCGATCACCGTCCATTCTATTTTTTCCAATCTGAATTTGGGTACTGTTGCAATACAGTCTTTACTATCCGCTATGTTGCACAGCAAGCCAATTACCGGATGTTCTTCGTCGCTTTCCTTTAACCTAATCTGAACTTTTTCACTAATTCCGAAATAGTTATTGTTAGAAATCGGAAAATTGAGGCGCAATGCTTTATCTATAGGCATCCAAAGCAAGGCTGTTCTCATTTTCTTGCTGGGAACCAATGCTCCTTTTTTAAATAAAAGGCCATCACGCAGCTCGTACAGCAAAAAGTTGGGTAACTGATGCATTTCCGAGGAAACCGCTTGTTCATCGGTAAAGCCTTTGAGCCATATCATTTCATCATCCACCGCAATCTGAACATTCTTCCAATCTCTTATAGAGCCAAGAGCGTCTTCATCTTTACGGGGAATTTCTGCCCAAAATTCCTTTATATTGTTTGAAGAATTTTCTGCCATAAGCTTTCAATTTCCTGCTGAATATATTGCTTTTGTTCAGGGTTTCTGATCCAGTCGCAACGTGTTTGTAAGTATCTTAGTTTATCCTTGATGACGTTTTGCTCTTCAAAACTCAATGACCCCTCATTCCATTTATCCATAAGAATTTTCACATCTTTCATCACCTCTTCCGGATTAGGTGTTTTATTCTGCATGGCCTGAGGATGAGACTTTGGGTGATCGTCTTTCTCTATGGTTCTATTGATGATTCCCTCAAGAATTTCGATTTGCTCTTCTGTATCCCAGATATGTTTTAAAACCCAAAGATCAGAAAGAACGGCTTCATTTCTTCCACAGATGAGAGCACTTGCAGCAATAAGGTTTTGAAGCTTCACTGCTCTACGGTCCGAAATGGCAATTCCTGTATTGCGTAAACTCATGATGGTATTCAGGTACACTTCATAGATGGGCTTAAGATCTACTGTTCTGCAAAGATGTTGCAGTTCTCTTATCTCATCGGCATGAATTTCAGGAACTTCCGTTTCTTCTTCGTTTTCTAATTTTCTTCCTGCCAAAAGAACCTGCTGTAATAATTCAGGATTCACGTAATCTACATTTATTCTCACCAGAAAACGGTCAAATAAGGCATTTAGGGCTTCATCTTCCGGAAGAACGTTACTTGCCCCCACAAACATTAAAGCCGGTAAGTGCTTTGTTTCTTTTCCTCTTTTGAACATTTTTTCATTCAATGCCATAAGCAGTGAGTTCAGGATAGCGGAATTGGCATTGAAGATCTCATCCAAAAAAACCATGGAGGCTTCAGGCATCATTCCTTCTGTATTGGTCAGAAGTTCTCCTTCTTTTAGTTTTCTGATATCAAATGGGCCGAAAATTTCATTAGGTTCTGTAAAACGGGTTAGTAAATATTCAAAGTTTTTTCCGTCTTTTACCGTTTTTGACAATGTTCTTACAATGGCTGATTTTGCAGTTCCCGGAGGACCGTATAAAAAGGCATTTTCTCTTGCCAAAAGACAGATTCCCAATAGGTCTACTACATCATTTTTGCCTACGAAAGTATCTTTTACGTAGTTGAGAACGGTATTGAGTGTATTGATATTCTGAGTCATTAGTTTTCTTCGGTTATTATTTTTAATTCTCTCCAAAATGCCTCTTTATGCATTCCGAATTCTGCGATAAGCAGTTTATTGATAAACGGAATTTCCGCCAGTTTGTAATCTCTTTTATCAACAATTCTTTCCAGATATAATTTCCGGTAGGTGTTGTCTTTCAGCTCTTCTTCCCAGTTCACCTGTTTCAGATCAAGATCATATCCGATTCCTGAGTAATGAAATTCTGTGAGGATATCTTCAAGGAGTGTAATCAAAGTATCTTCAGGATCTACAGAGTTCAAAGCAATAATTACTTCGGGTAGAAACCTTAATGATAAATCTGCTGACAATAGGGAGGAAACATCTCTTGTTCCCTGAAACCTTGGGATGAGGTTTTCAAGGTTTTTTGCAGTGTTTTCTCTTATGAGATACAACTGTGCACTATGATACAGAACTTTCGCTGCCCAGACTGCTGACGTTTTATCACAGATTAATTGATCAGATAAAAACTCAAGTCTTTCTTTTTCAAATTCTGTTTCAAAATAATCACCTGCCTCTTTCTCTTCTTTTAGGGAAATTTCCTGCAAGTTTGAGAAAAGGGTTATACATTCATTCTTTCTGAGTAGAAAAATCGTATCCAAAAACGGTGATTTGGGTTCCATCATCTAACAAAAATAAAACTATTTCGTTTAGAATAAAATTTTAATTCGGGGATTAATGTTAAATACTGAATCTTTTTAGCTTTAAAATAAAGAAACCTTAAAGTAAGAAATCTTTAAGGTTTTGAAGGGGCCTTTCTATATTGCTTTAGGCGACAATTTCAATAATATTGTTTTCCGGGTCTAGGATTACGCTTTCGTAGTAGCCGTCTCCTGTGGTCCGTGGTTCTCCTACCACTGTATATCCGTCTTTCCTCAATGTCTCTGTAAGCTCGTTCACATTTTCTTTACTGCCTGCGGAAAATGCCAGATGTATGATTCCCAACTGCTGGAACTGGTAAGAGTTTTCGCTTTTTCTAATGTCTGGTCTGTTCATAATTTCTATTCTGCAGCCATTATCAAAGCTGAAAAAATAGGATTCAAAGTTTTTAACAGGATTATGGTACTTTTCATTGGAAGTAGCTCCAAAATACTTCTGATAAAATGCTCTGGACACTTCAAGATCTTTCACCCAAATAGCAATATGTTCTATTTTCATTTTTTTATTTTAATACTATTAAATGCAGCAAAATTAACAGGTCTCATCCAGTGATACCTGCTCCCTGTTATTCTATTCTTGTTCTGTATTGGCTATATTCAGTTTTGACTTTACAGAATGTGACATTTTCAACAGACTTTATATACAATCATGTTTAAAGCATTTATTGATAATATTTTATGCATTCCAGCACTCTGAAATTGCTCTGTTGTTTCCATCCCTGCAATGATATGATCAATATAAAAGTTATTATATTTGTGCCTGTCAAAATAAAATTATGAGTATTCACATCAGTGCAAAAAAAGGAGAAATTGCCAAAGTAGTATTGCAGCCGGGGGATCCGCTTCGTGCACAGTATATTGCTGAAAATTATTTAGAAAATGCAAAACTGGTAAGCAAAACCAGAGGAATATTTTATTATACAGGACTTTACAAAGGTAAGGAGATCACTGTAGGTGCTAGTGGAATGGGTTTCCCAAGTATCGGAATTTATTCTTTTGAGTTATTTACAGAGTATGAAGTAGATACAATCATCAGAATCGGAACTTGTGGGGCGTACAATACTGACCTTAAGCTTTTTGATATTTTAAATATTGAAAACGCTGCCAGCGAAAGTACTTATGCTAAGTATGCATGGGGAATTGAAGATGAAATTCTTACTCACCAGGGAAATATTTTCAATACTATCAATGAAACTTCCAATGAGCTATCATTAAATGCTAAGGCAATCAATATCCACAGTAGTGATATTTTCTACAGAAAAGATCCTAACACTCCTGAGATTGCTACAAAATATAACTGCCCTGCGGTAGAAATGGAAGCTTTCGGATTATTTGCCAATGCTCAGCATTTAGGTAAAAATGCAGCTACTATCCTTACAGTAACTGACATTATCCCGACTCATGAGAAAATCTCTGCTGACGAGAGAGAAACAGCCTTGAAACCAATGATGGAACTGGCTTTAGAATCAGCAATTAAGAGTTTATAAGAAAATAAAAGGGAGAAAAAGCAATTTGTGTATTGACCTCTCACTTTTCAATAATATATTAGCAGTTTGCTATAAAAAAAGAGCTTTACTTTATCAGTAGAGCTCTTTTTTATAGCTTGAAAAAATTTCTGGCAACTTCTGTGGTTTCATCTGCAACCTCGGAAATACTTATCTTTTTCAGATGGGCAATGGTTTGCGCAACATAAGGTAAAAATGAGGGTTCGTTCCGCCTGTTCTGCATTCTTGGCATGTTCTTCGGCAGCATGAAAGGAGCATCTGTCTCAATCATCATTCTGTCTAGAGGGACATATTTAATAACATCTTCCAAATGTTTAAATCTTTTCTCATCACTGATGGCTCCGGTAAATCCTAAGTAAAAGCCTTTATCCAAGTATATTTTTGCTTCATCCAATGTTCCGGTAAAGCAGTGAACAACAGCTTTCGGAAGACTAGAAAGATATTCATCGGTAATGTCATTAAATCTTTTAAAAGCTGATCTTTCATGAAGAAAAAGAGGCTTATCTACTTCCATTGCTAATTCTAACTGTGCTTTATAACATTTTTCCTGTATGGGCCTTGGCGAAAAGTCTCGATCAAAATCCAGCCCGCATTCTCCAACAGAAATTACATGATCTTGTTTCAGTAGTTTTCTTAACTCGTTGATGCTTTCATGATGAAAAGATTTGGCATCATGAGGGTGAATTCCTGCTGTTGAAAATAAAATATCAGGATATTCTTCTGCGATTTCTGCAGATTCCTTACTTCCACGAACACTTGTTCCTGTGAGGATCATATGATCTACCCCATTATCGAGGGCTCGGTTGATAATTTCTTCGTGTTCATTATAGAACTGTTTATTGGTCAGGTTAATGCCAATATCAATGTATGTATTCATTGTTTTTAATTTGTTTATAACTATTATTTTTTCCGGGTTACAATGTCCCAGTTTTCTTCTTGTTTTGGATTATTATTTTCGGTCATGACAAGTCGAAAGCTGAGTTCTCCTTTATTTTTATGAGTAAAAATATAGAATGAAAGATTTCCTACAGTAGTAGATTCTTCAGAGGACTGATGCGTAAGATAATAGTTCTGAATTACGGAAAGATCTTTCTGAACACTTGTATTGTTAACCAAAAAGTTCAGAAACTGTCTTCTCTTTTCCTCAATAGATTTTGGGTTTATATCTTTTATTTTATAGTTTCCTTCAAAAATAATCTCCAAATTATCACATCCCGAAAGCTCTGCTGAAGCTTTAAAGCCGTCTGATGTGTATTTGTCCTCAACTGTTTCCGTATAATTATGTCTGTCTATACTTCTTCGGTGTTCAGTACCGGAATTGAAGATCTTTTTATTTTTCCATTTTGCCAGGGCACAGCTGGTGAGATAGGATTCTTCGTAAACGTTTCCATCCTTGTAGACAAAGGAGAGTTCTGTAGATTCCAGACTGTCTATGGGTTTATTATAGGAGCGGTAGTTTTGCATTGCTGAGGCTTTCAACTTTCCGCCTTCATAGGACAATCCATCCACAACATTATATGAAAAGGGCGCGGAAGCCTGTATCTCATGTCTTTGACTAATTTTATGGTCTTTTCCTGTGATGATATATAGAATTTCTGAGTTGGTATTGGAGTTTCCACCCAACATTCCCTCTGAGTTCCTTTCCACAATATAATCCATGATCCCATCATTATTAAAATCATCAGAAGCTATTTTCTGATAGGTTACCGTATACGGATCATCATCATTTTTGAAAGAAACAGTATAGTTTTTATAGTCTATTTCTTCAGGCTTTTCTTTACCCACTTCTTCATCCAGCAGAACTTTAAGAATATCAAAATTTTCTTGTGGTGCAACCTCATCGGTTTTTACAACTGTTATGGAATCTTTTTTTTCAATGGTTTTCTTATCTTCTTTTCCTTTACATGAAAACAGAACCAAAGTGGAAAGTAAAATATATTTCATAGGATGTGATTGGGTTTTATAGAGCGTAAGTTAAATTATTTTCAATTAACGCTGAAGAATTTATAGTGATCTTGCCCTGTTGATCTTAGTAATTTTTAATGGACGCAAAGTTATGGGCTAATGACGCAATCTTTTTGCGTAGTATAATTATTCATTGATAAATTTTTCCAGAAAACCAATCAATTTTTTTCCTCCATGGCTCCAGCGGATTCCATGTCCTTCCTTTTCCCTTACTTCAAAAACAAGTCTGTGTTTATAGTGAAAGAAGACGTTCCACCATGTTTTATTTTCAAGAATATAATGAATTTTCTGCATTACTTTCTCCTGCTTTTGTTGATTATTTCCTTTGACTTCACCCCAGAAATGATCATCCATTCTTCCGGTATGCTTTTCCCAGGCTCGCTGGGCAATGGTAATTTCATTGTTAAAAGGTTCTTTGCAAGCATCAATCAGTACACCCTGAAGAGGAGGAATTGCGCTTTCATCACGCATGCTCGCTGAAGTAAGCCTTTGTCCTAAAACAATAAGCCAGTCTTCAAACGGAATAGTCTCCAGATGTTTTGCCTTGACCTCATCAGAATCTGTATTTCTGATGATATTGATCAACCTATCAAAGCTATCTGCCCTGTTTATTTTTATTTCTTCATTAAAATAAGGAAAGTTCCATTCTAAAGTATCATTTTTATACTTCCTTATATTTTCTTTCAGGCTTTTCAGATGCTCTTCTTCTAAAATACCCTGATATTTGTCTTTCCACGAATCTGAAATCAGGGGAATATATTTGCTGAATAAACTCATCTTTTTTATCGTGTTTTGATCAGATTAACAGCCAGTTTTTCTTCTTCAATCAAATACTCAATAAGGTTGAACCATTCTTTGCAATGATCTAATATCCATGCATCTGATGAAATAATTATTTCTGAACTTTCAGCCAGAAATTTATCTGGATTGTATTGTAATTCAGCCTCCCAACTGAGCTTATTTTCCATGGCAAAATCAAGAATAATCTGTTTAATTCTTCCACTGTTGGAAACAGGTTGATCAAAAACCCAAACCAATTTCTGAACCTGATTTTTTTGAAAGAATCCGGCAACAAGTTCTACCGCTTTTAAAGTTTGATTCACTCTTTTATAGGTCCCATGAACTCCGGAAAGGTCTCGAAAACACCCATCAACACCCTCAAAAATGTAGGCTTCAGACAATAAACTTTCTAATAAAATCAGAACATTGAAGCCATCAAGATAAATGGTTTTATCCTTTAGATCAGAAGCACTTAATTGCTTAAGCTGTCTGTTCTGAATTTGTATATCTGAAGCTGAGGCTCCCCGTAACACCTGTATCTGTCTTGTTTTTAATCTATATCTATTTCCTACAAGCTCGGAGGAAGCTTTTTCTGCATATCCCTTTGTTAGCAAATACTGCATATCCTCAACTGCCAGTTTCAGCTTGCTGATCTGTTTTTCTGAACCGAATAAATTGTCGTCACCAGTATTTTTCCCGCGGTTTCTGTTATTCATACTCAAAAATAGAGTTTTGTTGTGAAGTGGAGATTAATTTTAGCTATAAAAATACAAGTTAAAGAAGTTCACTTAAATTTTTGAAAATCTACTTATTTTCGGTTTGAATGGGATCTATTTTGGGCAATTTTCATCCAAAACTTCGATAAATAATTGTCTTGTACTGATCGTTTATTGTATTTTTAAGGAAAATACACAGAATTATGAATATTCAAAATCAAGTTTCGATTTTCTTACTGTTAATTTCTTTTGGATTATGTTGTATAGGTTGTGAAAATAAGGGTAAAGGAAGGTCTACGAACAAGGTTGGCTTATCTGGAAATTCAGCAAAGGGAAAACTGAAGAATATTGACAACTTTAACAAGGATACGAAAACAATTCATGTTCTAGTAGCTTTGTGCGACAATAAATATCAGGGAATTGTCCCTGTTCCTGAAAAAATAGGAAATGGTCAGGATCCTGATCAAAATTTATATTGGGGAGCAGGTTATGGAGTTCGTACATATTTCAAAAAAAGTAAGGACTGGAAATTTTTAAAGTCTGAAAAAAAGGATTCGATAAGGATGGAAAGACTTGTTTTTCAGCATGTCACCCAAAAGAATTATTATTTGGTTGCTGATGCCTATGATGGACAATACATCAAAAACTGCACAAAGGATTTTTTCTACAGCAGTTCGGGGCAAATGAAAGATGTTCTTCGGGTTAATAATACAAGGATTGGTATTTATGGAAATTCAAGCCTGGTTTCTTATATAGGTCACGATGGGTTAATGGATTTCCAGTTGTCGGAATCTTTTAAAAATACGGATGGAAAAATCCGGGACTGTATTATTCTTGCCTGTTACAGTAAAAAATTCTTTTCTCCTTTGTTACAGAAAACCAAGGCTAATCCTTTGGTATGGACTAGCCACCTTATGGCCCCGGAAGCTTATATTCTTCATGATGCATTAGCCGGATACGTCAATAATGAATCTGGGGAACAGATCAGAAGTAAGGCTGCACTGGCCTATTCAAAATATCAAAAATGCAGTGAGAAAGCGGCAAGAAATTTATTGGTAACCGGATGGTAATATCATTTTATCTGCATTGCATACCATCTGTTATATATTTTACAACAAAAAAGATATTTTGTACAATGTATTGATATTTATTAGAGATAAGTTTGCAAAGACTTAAAAAATACTCTTATGATTACACTGAAAAAATTATGTTATCTATCTGCAGCAGTTCTTTTATCTGCTTCTTTCGTATCATGCTCTAATGATGATACTGAAATTGTTATTGAACAGCAGACTCCTTCACAGGTTCTGTCTTCTACTCCATGGGAAACTACCGGAGCTAAGGATAAAAATGGTAATAATGTAGCATTAGCTGATGCTAGTGTAGCTGGTTATGTAGGTTTTGCTTACTTCAAAGCAGACGGAAAGTTTGCCATTTACAGCCTAACGGATGTATTAAGATCCAGAGGAACATGGTCTGTAGATCCTCAGGGAAAAACAAGAACCATTGCAGCCTTGAATCCGGATGGATCTACCATCTTCACACGTGATGTTGAGATCCTTGTTTTAAATAAAAATGAATTCACTTACAGAATTCGTCCTAATGCAGCTGATCCGTCTATTTATTATGACATCATCCATACGAAGACTTCTCATGCGGAACCAAGTAACGGACAGCTTACATTGGCTTCTACTCCATGGGAAACTACCGGAGCTAAGGATAAAAGTGGAAATAGCGTAGCTTTAAATGATGCCAGTGTGGCTGGTTATGTAGGATATTCTTACTTTAAAGCCAATGGTACTTTTAAAATCTTCGGATTAAACGATGCGTTGAGATCTCAGGGAACATGGTCTATTTCTCCTGATGGAAAGAAAAGAACCCTTGTTGGTTTAGATAATAATGGTAATGTTACTTTCACCCGTGTTGTGGATATTCTTCTGCTGAACGAAACTACGTTTACTTACAGAATTACTCCTGATGCAACAAATCCGGCAGTATTTTACGATATCATTCATACTAAGGTGAGTCATAACGAGCCTCAATAGTGATTATTTTTTTTATAATAAGGAAAACCTGCTCCATAATGGGCAGGTTTTATTTTTATTTATAGTCTTCCCACCATTTCTTCCAGGTTATTTTTCCTAATTGGTCCAAATCTACTTTTTCACCCATAACAGGTAAAGTAATTGGCTGCTGGCTTTCTTCTGCATTTTTGGCGGCCAGTTCCAAAGGTTCAAACCATGCATGCTGAGCCAATTTAAATTTTGAATGATGCACCGGAATAAAGTTTTTCGCTTTTAATTCCTGTACTTCCCCGATCAGCTGATCGGGCAAGGTGTGGATGTAGGGCCACTTCTCATTGTACTGTCCGCATTCCATTACTGCTAAATCGAAAGGTCCGTATTTCTCTCCTATCTCGGTAAAATGATTTCCATAGCCACTGTCTCCCCCTAAAAAGAGATTCTTGGTAGGGGTTTTTAAAACAAAGGAAGTCCAAAGTGAGATATTCCGATTCAGGAGTCTTCCGGAAAAGTGTCTTGCGGGAGTCAGTGTAATCTTAAAACCATCTGCAATATCTATACTGTCCCACCAGTTTTTTTCAATGATCTTTTCCGGCTCCCAGCCCCAATATTCAAAGTGCTGACCAGTTCCCAGACCACAAATGACAGTAGTAACCTTATTCTTTAAAGCCTGAACGGTTTTATAGTCTAAATGGTCCCAATGATCATGAGAGATCAGTAGAAAATCTATCTCCGGCATATGTTCCGGTTTATAGTAATCTGTTCCCTGAAATGCCTTGATGGATCCAGGCATAGGAGATGCGTTTCCACTGAAAACAGGATCTACCAGAAACCTTTTCCCATCAATCTGAATGAAATAAGAACTGTGCCCGAACCATATGAGTACATTCTCTTCCGGAGCTATATTTTTCAGGTCTGTTACTACAAATGGAAGTGCCGTTCTTGGTGAAGTATTTTCTACTTTACAGAGACTGTTAAGCAATGCCTTGGTCATACTTTCTCCCTCTAATAAAGGAGGAGTAATGAGTATATTCTGAAATTTTCCATTTGCATAATTGGAAAGTGTACTGAAATAGTCTTTTCTTTTATCATCGGGAAACTGCCCGAGTTGTTTTACTAAATTCATTTCTGGTATTTTTACATTCTGAGTCTTTCTTCTTCCAGATCCAGCCTTGTTAAATAATGTCTTATATATTCTTCGTCTATATTCGGATTGCGTCTGTTTTCTTCACGAAGCCAGATACGCTGTTGTTCCAATGTTTCAAAGTAGATTTCCTTGATCTCATCAGAAACTTTGTGAATGGAATCATCTCGATCTTCCTGCTCCCAACGATCCATCAATCTATTGAAATATTCATTTTCATTTCTCCTTTCTTTATAATTTTCATTAAGATGGCTGATTGCTATACGGCGCATTCCTTTTCGCAGGAAATTTTCTGATTCTTCCTCAGAGATATACCCTCCTTGGGAATCTGACAGATTAAGTTTTTGAATCAATGCAGGCAAGGTTAATCCCTGAATGATAAGGGTAACCAAAATCACAACAAAGGTTATAAAGAGAATCAGGTCACGGTGTGGAAAAGGCTGCCCGTTTTCCATCATGACGGGAATGGATAAAGCCGCCGCCAGAGAGACCACCCCACGCATCCCTGTCCAGCCCATCAGTATAGGGGCTTTCATACCAGGATCTCTATCTGCTACATCGATAAAATTCCGCATAATTAATGTAACGAGAACGGCTCCAAATGAGGCTAAAAAACGAACAACAATCAGTACTGCTGTAACCAATAAACCGTAGCTGATAGCCTCAGACAAACTGATTCCTTCTTTATCTAAACCTACCATTATTTCAGGAAGATCCAGCCCTATCAATAAAAAGACGATTCCGTTAATCAGAAATACAAAGCTTTCCCAAACATTGGAACCTCTTAATCTGGATTCTGATGTTCTGAAAATTTCATGTCTTCTTACGGAAAGAAACAACCCGCCACTTACAACGGCCAATACCCCTGAAGCATGTACCTCTTCTGCAGCAATATACATTACATAAGGAGCTACCAAACTGAGAATAGCATCCATATTGACATCGGTAGGAAATATTTTTTCAATTTTTAAAAAGATGAAAGCCAATACCACCCCTATTCCCAAACCTCCAAATACCATCCAGCCAAAACTTAAAGCTGCTTCCTGCCATACAAACTGTCCGGTAGCTACGGCAACCATTGCAAACCGAAAGATGATCAGCGAAGAAGCATCGTTGAACAAACTTTCTCCTTCCAAGACAGTAGATGCATTCTTTGGAACTTTTACAAACTTTAAAATGGCTCCGGCACTCACGGCATCCGGTGGAGAAACGATTCCCCCCAGCACAAAACCTAAAGCCAATGAAAACCCTGGAATAAATGAATTGGCTATAAAAGCCACAGATATTGCGGTAAGAAAAACGACAATAAAAGCAAAGCTTGTAATAATCCGCCTCAGTTTCCAGATTTCTTTCCACGAAACGGCAAAGGCAGCTTCATACAAAAGTGGTGGTAAGAAAATAATAAAGATAAGCTCAGGATCTATTTTTATAGTGGGCAAACCAGGAATAAAACTGATGAGCAGACCAGCAATAACCAAAATAATGGGATAGGCCACTTTTAAACGATTGGCCAGCATAATGGCCCCAATAATCACCAATACCAGCCCTAAGTAATAAATAAAATTTTCTACCATTTGTTTTTCAATTAATTTCTAAACCAAATTATATATATTTTTTGAGAAACGCTCTCTGTTTCTATCTGGTTAATAAGTCTTAATAGAAAAATAAATATAAGGATATGATTTTAATTTTCAGAACGAATCAGAATGTATTTTACTTTAAAAAGATGTTCAAAATACAGAAAGAAGATCCATCTTGTTTTATTACACAAAAAATTGTTCTTTCGTTTATTGTAGAGATTAGCTCACTAATTTATACAGTAAAAAAGCACTTCCTAAAGTTAAAAATATCAATACTCCTCCTACTTTTAGAATACTCATCCAATAGGTTTTCCAATCGAAAGTAAAATCCACAGGATCGATATAGTATACATCAAAAACAAAAGGATTTATGCGTAAGTCTGGTCTGAAGTATACAATTCCCTGAATATACTTTCTGCGCAAGGCACTCAGATTGGTAAAATAATAACTGTAGCCGGCATCCATTCCATCAAAATCAACATCTGCTATATGACCACCATTATTTACTTTCAGCATATACTGCTTGTTTCTTGGACTGACACCTACATCATATTGATCTGAAAAGGAATATTCTTTTAAATTGCTGTAAAGAACCTCATCTATTGTTCCATCTGCTCTTTCATAATGAACCCCTTTGTCATCAACCACAATTCTTTTGATGATTCTCTTTCTGATTTTTTTTTGATAAAGAAAAAAACGGTAAAGCAAAAATCCTAAAACAGGATAATATAGCACACCTACTATAATAAACCATATTAACTGCCCACCAATGACAGCTGGCAACGCTAAGATCACCAAAAACATCACCAGTAATAAAAGTGCTGCGAAAAATCGGGTCACCCATGTCATGAAGAACCATGGCTTAGAAACTAACGGTAAAAACTCTTTTCGTTTATCCTCTTGCATATGTTCAAGATACAAAAAAATTGTTAAAATAAAAAGAGCTACAGGGGTACCTGCAGCTCTTATACAAAATTGAAAATAAGATATATTTTTTTGAAACTATGAGATTGTATATGTTTTTTCGGTTGTTACGTTATAGGTTTCAGAGATTACATTATCTACAAACCTCCATTCTGCCATAGAGCTTCCAGAAGTAAACTTTACATGCAGATATCCTCTTTTATAAAGGTTTGCATAATCCAGGTCATCTATAAGCAATGAAAATGCCTGAGCCAATTCTATTGCCTTGGTAGGATCAGAAGAGATACCAAGATACCCCTCAAGCCCGGGAGAGGAAACAGAGCTGCAAGCCAATTCGGTTCCAATAAAATTACCCTGAGCATTAGTAAGTGTTCCCAGCCATGCATTATGGGTATCCCCAGCCAGTACTACCACTTTCTTCCCAGCCAGAATGGAATATAATTGTTCTCTTTCCATAAAGTATCCATCCCATGCATCTAAATTATAAGGTAAGGTGGTTGTAATTCTTGCAATTTCCTGCGGAGTAAGTGTTGGATCCTGCTGCTTATATCTTGTTTTAAGAACAATCAATTGGGTAATTGTAGTTTGAAGAGCCTGCATCGTTGCGGGCTGTGCACTTCCATGCTGCTTTATTTCTGCAAGGATTTGGTTTAGTAACATCAGAAGTTCTGCCGGAACCATCATTTTCGTCATTAGAATTTGTTGTCCCAATACTTTCCATTTTGCAGTATCGGAATTGATCTGAGATCCCAGCCAAGTCATCTGCTCACTTCCAATCAGTTTTCTGTTTGTACTTAAAAAATCTGCTTTAAACTGTACCTGATTAAAGTTGCCTGCACTATCCAGATAATCTGAATATTCCATTTGCTTATCTCTTGCAATCACTCTGGTATCCATCATGTAAAGAGATACAATATTTCCGAAAGTGAAACTTCTGTAAATCCTTAAATCCTTCCCTGTTTTCAAGGGGATATATTCACTGTATGCCTGAAATGCAGCCATTTTTCTTGTCTGGAAATCTCCTTCATTCGGCTGATGGTTTTCTGCACCGGATTTATAGGTATCATTGGCAAATTCATGATCGTCCCATACACAAATGAAAGGCTTTTTCTGATGAAGAAGCTGAAGATTTTTATCACTTCGGTACTGCCTGTATCTTTCTCGGTAATCACTAAGGTTAAGGATTTCCTTTGCCGGTTTATGGGCTCTGCCAAGTTGATTGGTGTAAGGGTTTGTTCCGTACTGTCCAGGAGCATATTCATAAATATAGTCACCAAGGTGCACCACTACGTCTGCTTCAGATTGAGCAATGGCCCCATAAACATTGAAAAGTCCTGCAGGAAAGTTGGAACATGATACCACAGCCATTTTCACCTCGTTTACAGAATCTGTTTTGGAGGGCAATGTAAGTGTCTCTCCTATTACACTGCTTTCCTTGGTTTTATAATTATAAAATCTATAGTAATATTTTGTATTGGATGGAATGTTTTGTACATCCACTGCTATCGTAAAATCATTGACTGATGAGGCATTAGCCTGTCCCTTTCTTACCACCTCAGAAAAGTTACTATTTCTGCTTATTTCCCAGATAATTTCAGCATCTGTACCTACAGAATACCTTGTCCAGATAATCACACCCGTTGCTGTAGGATCAAAACTTGCTACACCAGATTCAAATCCTGCATTTTTAAGATCATTCGGGACGTTACTATTCTCTGTAAAATCATCACTGCAACTTTCAATTAAAGGAGCAATGAAGATTCCTCCTGCTGCCAATAGTGAATTTTTGAGAAACCTTCTTCTGTTGATCTGGTTGTTGTTTTCCATCATTATTTTTTCTGCAAAACAACAGTATCTATTGTAGAATGCTGTTAACTGTACTTTAATTAATTTTTACACTTTTTTAAACATTTGTTTAATGTAATATTTTCTTAAAATTTTAAAATTGACAAGAGTGAATTACTACGCAGTAATACTGCGTAATATTGTTTTTACTTTGTATAAGAAATCAATAACAATAAAAAATAAAACCCATTGGAACCCATAATAATTTTATTCCCGAAATGATTGATCTTGATTATCTAAAGAATACTTTAAGACAGCAAGATATAGCAAAAAGGTTAAAACAAAATGGTATTAAACCAAATATTTTGAGTTCAGTTGAAAAGTGATTGAAGCAAATAAAAGAATTTTATGAAGCTAAAACAATTTTTCACCTTGCATATATTCTCTATAATAATAAAGTTTTAGTAAATACAGATTCCCGTAATGGTGATTAAAAATATCTTTGTAAACTTGTTTAAGTTTAGAATCAAAAATATTAATTTTTAAAATTAAACAATTATGAAAAAATTATTTTTAATTGCAGCAATAGGTACAACGGGAATCGTAAGTGCAAAGAGTGCTGTAGTAAACAATGTAACAACAAAAGAAAAAACAGAATCAAAGAAAGAAGCAAGTAAAACAACTGCTATGTTTAATTGTGTTCCTGTAGCTTATAGTTGTGGAGTTAAAGGCTATGCGTGCGGTAGCACTACAATGCAAATGCTAATCAATGCATGGGAAGGGGAGAATCTTTTCTGTGGTTAAAATTTTATATAAAAAAAATAACAACAAAAGCAATATTATATAATATTGCTTTTGTTTACTCGAAAATATGATACATAAATATAAATTTTTACTGTTACTAATTTTTGCTTATTCAGTCTTTTTTTCTCAGCAGAAAGATTATTCATTCGGATATAGACTAGAATATACACCAGATTCAACTGATATTCTTAATACTAAGGTTGAAGATTTTACTTTATTTATAGATAAGGGAAAATCTTATTTTGTTTCCGATAATTTTTTAAAGAGAGATTCCATATTAAAGTCATTGGAAAAATCACAGAATTTTAATTTCACATTTTTAAAAACTCCAAATACAAGATTCAAATCCGTAATTATTAAAGAAAACACAAATATCTCATTCTATGACAACGTTTTAAAATACTATTTTAGTTATCAAGAAAACACAAAATTTGCATGGAATATTTTTCCTGATAAGCAAAAAATAGGAGAATACAATGTTCAGAAAGCAACCACAGAATATGGAGGCAGAAAGTGGACAGCTTGGTTTACAACAGACCTGCCTTATCAGGATGGTCCTTACAAGTTTGGTGGACTTCCAGGTTTGATTGTATCAATAGAAGATATTAACAATAATTATAGATATGAATTAATAAGTATAAAAAAGAAAAGTCTTCCAGAAAATGTAATTTTCACAGAAAAATACTTAAAACAGCATAAAGAAATATCAAAAGAAGACTATATAAAAACAATGAAAAATATAAACGATAATATGATCAATGAAGCTGCATCGAATGGCCTTACAATTTCCCCTGAAAGCATGGAGCAGGTCAAAAAAAATCTAAGTAAGCGAAATAATCCAATAGAATTAAAATAAAGTACCTTAATAGATGCTTTATTCTTATAAATTAAAACTTATAAGAATAGCTTTTAAGTCTTTATTTTTACGTGTTGATCTGCCAGTAGTTTGATTTGATGTATAATTCACCATCCTTTGTGTCGGATTTTCAATTGCTTTCGATTGAGCTAAACTCATTTCATCAAGAATGTCCAAAAACAAATTCTTATAAGTAAGAAATTACCAGTAACTTTTGACTTGAAAATTATTTCCGGAACTGAAACCCTCTGAATATCAATGATCATAGAAACAACCATAATCTCTCAATGACTTTGGAAATTTACTTCTACTCATAAATGATTGTATGTCTTCAAAAGAAAATGGACTTTCTCTTAGGGAGTGTTTGTTAGTTTAAAGTTATAATAAAAGTTGATTTCC